>JAGCCV010000067.1 GCA_017651505.1 Bacteroidaceae bacterium
CCAACAAGTTTGAGGCAGCTACCAACCTGGTGAAGGAAGCAGGCAATCAGGAGCTGCTTGACATCCTGGCTCGTAGCCTGTATGAGATGGCAGCTGTTAACGTGATGGCCAACCTCTTGCTGCTGGATGCTTCTCGTGCTCCTGAACTGTTTGCCAACTCAGCTAAGGGATATGTGAACCTGGTAGAATCAGAGGTTGAGAAACACTTCAAGTTTATCAACAGCTTCAAGGCAGAAGATTTGGAGGCCTACAGAAAGAATTAAAGACCCCTCAGTCACTTCGTGACAGCTCCCCTAAACAAGGGAGCAACTATTGAAAAATATAAAAGCTGCGATTCCTCGCAGCTTTTATTGTATAAAAAAGAGGCGGAACTTTTGGCCCCGTCTCTTTATTATATATGAGGTGCGATGAATTACATCATGCCGCCACCCATGCCACCGCCCATGCCAGGAGCTGGCATTGGAGGAACATCTTCCTTCTTCTCGCTGATTACACACTCAGTAGTCAGGAACATACCTGCGATAGAAGCAGCGTTCTCAAGAGCTACGCGGGTAACCTTAGCTGGGTCAACCACACCTGCTGCATGCAGATTCTCAAATACGTCGGTACGAGCATTGTAACCGAAGTCAGCCTTGCCCTCACGAACCTCCTGAACAATCACTGCACCTTCCTTGCCTGCGTTAGCACAGATCTGGCGCAGAGGCTCCTCGATGGCACGCTTCACGATTTCGATACCAGTGGTCTCATCATCGTTAGCACCCTTCAGGCCTTCCAAGGCAGCCTGTGCGCGGATGTATGCCACACCACCACCAGGAACGATACCTTCCTCGATAGCAGCACGTGTTGCGCGCAAAGCGTCATCCACGCGGTCCTTCTTCTCCTTCATCTCTACCTCAGAAGCAGCACCTACATACAGAACTGCCACGCCACCTGCCATCTTGGCAAGACGCTCCTGCAACTTCTCCATGTCATACTGGCTCTTGGTGTTCTCCATCTGCATCTTGATTTGCTCGATGCGAGCCTGGATAGCCTCAGAGTCACCACCGCCGCTTACGATGGTAGTATTGTCCTTGTTAACAGTCACCTTCTCAGCCTGACCTAACATATCAACAGTTGTCTTGTCAAGTGTCAAGCCCTTCTCCTCGCTGATAACTACACCACCGGTCAGGATAGCGATATCTTCGAGCAGGTCCTTACGACGCTCGCCGAAACCAGGAGCCTTCACAGCGCATATCTTCAGCTGACTGCGCAGGCGGTTAACTACCAACATAGCCAGTGCCTCGCTGTCAACATCCTCAGCAATTACCAACAGAGGACGGCCAGTCTGTACAGCTGGTTCCAGGATAGGCAGGAAATCCTTCAGGTTAGAAATCTTCTTATCATAGATCAGGACGAGCGGATTCTCCATCACGCACTCCATCTTCTCAGTATCGGTTACGAAATAAGGTGACAGATAGCCACGGTCGAACTGCATACCTTCTACCACGCCAATGGTAGTGTCGGTACCCTTAGCCTCTTCAATGGTGATTACACCATCCTTAGAAACCTTGCGCATGGCATCAGCAATCAGCTTACCAATCTCAGGATCGTTGTTAGCTGAAACAGCTGCCACCTGCTCTACCTTGTCATAGTCGCTGCCCACCTTCTCAGCCTGGTTCTGGATAGCTTCAACTACCTTAGCCACAGCCTTGTCGATACCGCGCTTGATGTCAATAGGACTTGCGCCGGCAGTTACGTTCTTCAGACCCTCAGCTACGATAGCCTGCGCCAATACAGTAGCGGTAGTGGTACCATCACCAGCAGCATCGCCAGTCTTGCTTGCCACTTCCTTCACCAACTGAGCGCCAGTGTTCTGCATGTTGTCAGCCAGCTCGATTTCCTTAGCAACGGTTACACCGTCCTTGGTAATCTGAGGAGCGCCAAACTTCTTCTCAATCACTACATTGCGGCCTTTAGGACCCAGTGTCACCTTCACGGCGTTAGCCAGTGTATCAATACCCTTCTTCAACTGATCGCGGGCTTCAATATTGAATTTAATTTCTTTTGCCATTTTAGTTTTCTCCTTAATTTTAATTATTCAACTACTGCCAACACATCGCTCTGACGCATAATCAGATACTTGGTGCCGTCTGCTTCCAACTCAGTTCCTGCATACTTGCCGTAGAGCACCTTATCGCCCACTTTCAGTACCATTTCCTCGTCTTTTGTACCGTTGCCCACTGCAACTACCTCGCCCTTAACAGGCTTTTCCTTCGCTGTGTCTGGAATAAACAGACCAGTAGAAGTCTTCTCTTCAGCAGCTTCTGGTAATACCAGAACTCTGTCTGCCATTGGTTTTACTGTCATAATTCTAAATGTTTTTATTTGTTAATTCTTATAGTTTCATAATTGCGATGACAAAAGTACTAAAACTATGCCAAACCACCAAACAACCACAATGGGCATTTTACTAAAGCAGATTTGGCAGAGCGAAGTGCCACTTTGTCACATTCAGAGAATAGCACTTATCAGTAATCAGTACAATGAATGCATATTTTTTCTTTTAAAATTTGGTTTTTCCCTCATTTAGTCGTAACTTTGGCTTTGTACTGTTATGTACAGACCATGACATGTTAATAATTAAACGTACAATACCATGAATAGAAACGAAAAATTTGTCATTACAATTAACCGTGAGTTAGGTTCTGGCGGTCGTAGCGTAGGTAAGAAACTGGCTGAAAGATTAGGCGTTAAATTCTTCGACAAAGCCGTTATCAAGGCATTAAAGTCAAAGTATCACCTCAGTACTGAGGAGATAGAAAAGCTGAAAGGACAAAAAGAGGGCTGGTGGGCTGAGTTCCAGCGCAAAGTAGTGCCTTTTGCGGATATTGATACCCCATATTCAAGTTCGATGGGTGACGAGCCGGAAATCATCACTACCGAGGAAGTGTTCAAGGCTGAGACCGAGATTATCAAGGGCATTGCCGAGGAAGAGTCATGTATCATTACCGGCCGCAGTGCGTTCTATGTATTGAAAGACCATCCTAACCACCTGAGTGTTTTGATTCAGGCTCCTATGGAACAGCGTATTCAGCGCGTCATGATGCGCCAGGAATTGCTTCGCAACTTGGCTATCAAGGTAATCAACCAGGTGGATGAGCGTCGTGAAAACTATGTTCAGAAATTCTGTGGCACCTCTCGTTATGACACCCGTAACTACGACTTGGTCATCTCGATGGAACACCTGAAAGAAGAAGATGCCGTAGATATCATCATGGACTACATCTATCGTCAATCAAGATAGTTATAATAATAGCTTTAAAAGAGGTCGTGCCAGCAATAACTGACACGACCATTTTTTATTGCCCAAACCCAAGTTTTCATCCTCCCGTAGTAAACGGCTCGTCCGCCCGAAGTAAACGACCCATCCTCCCGAAGTAGGGTTTTCAGGCTTTTTTGCTGCCTTGGAAGACACATCTTAAATCTCTTCCTGGGCACCACGCCACCAGTTGCCCAACTTGAGGTCCTTGATGTCGATGCTCTTCTCGCTCTTACCTTTGAGATGCTCACTGAAGTAGTCCACCATCTTCCAATAGAAGTACTCGTTGTAGTACTCATATTGGTGACGCTTCTCAGGCAGGATGAGCATGTCGAAACGCTTACCTGCATTGATGAGGGCATTGACCATGCGGATGGTACCTGCCGGATGCACATTGTCGTCGATATCGCCTGTCATGAGCAACAAATGACCTTTTAGCCTACTTGCCAACTCCTGATTGGCAGGGATGTGGATATCGAAATGCACCTTGCCGTCCTCGTCGATGCGCTCAGTCACGCCATGGTACTTCTCACTCCAGCTGCGGTTATAGACATTGTTGTCGTGGTTGCCACTGCATGACACTGCCACCTTGAAGAAATCAGGATAGGTAAGAATGGCTGCCGTACTCATAAAGCCACCACCACTATGACCGAAGATGCCCACCTTGGTGATGTCCATGAACTTATTCTGCGCACACAGTTGCTCGATGGCTGCCTTATGGTCGGCCAACGGATAGTCGCGCAGGTTCTGGTAACCGAAATCATGGTACCATTTCGAGCGACTGGGGTGACCGCCTCGCTGACCTACACTAACAACGATGAAACCAGCCTGAGCCAAGCGGTCGGTACGTGGAGACACACGGTTGTATCGCCAATACGGACCTTCGGTCTGCGGACCTGGATAGACATAATCGACAACAGGATAAACCATCGTACTATCAAAGTCGTACGGCTTATACATAGCGCCATAAAGATCGGTGATACCATCAGCTGCCTTTACCTTGAAGAGTTCGGGGAACTTATAGCCGGCAGCAAACAGCTGACTGAAATCTGCTTCCTCCAACGTCATCAGTTTGCGGCCTTGATTGTCCAGCAGGTCGATGGCAGGTTTGCAATCTACACGCGAATAGTTGTCAACAATATAAGCATGCTGCTCGTCCATGAATGAGGTATGGAAATAGTTGCCCGGGGTGAGCAGCTGCAAGCCAGTACCGTCGAAGTTCACTTTATAAAGATGCTCATAGTAAGGCGTAGAGTCACCAGGTTCACGACCATTGGCGCTGAAATAGATTACTTTCTTGGCCTCATCCACCCCCTTGACATCCTCCACGTGCCAAGCACCCTTGGTGATGCGGTTGATGAGTTTGCCCGACTTATCATATAAATATAGGTGTCCCCATCCGTCACGCTCGCTCCACCAGATAAAACGGTTGCCCTTGTCGAGTGATATCAGGCTGCGGGTGTCGAGATAGGACTGTGGCATGCGCTCTTCCAATACAGGTACGATGGCATCCTGTCCAAACGTATAGGTGCAGATATCCACTTTCTTGAAGTCACGGCTCATGCGCATCACGTAGCACCACTCGGGATGGTTCTCCCATGTGCGTGCCTCATCAGGATCAGGCGCATACACGCTGGCCTGCTTGCCTGTAACGATGCGTACCACAGGCTCTGTCCAGTCGCCCAGGCTCACTTCCTTCTGCGAGCAGGCAGCTATGTCGAACACATACATGTGAGGCACGGCACCCTCTTCGCCGGGCATCTGGTATTTATAGGTCTCCAGCGTGGGGCGAGGCTCTGACATGACATTGATAACCCAAAGGTTCTTGATCTTGCGCATGTCGCTGACAATGCTCACGAAATACTTGGAATCCGGGCTCCAGTAGCCGTTGGCCATCTGGCGGCGAGAGGTATCCACCTTGGGGTCGCTGCCATCGCTCACCGTCTTGCGCTCCATCGTGAAGCCAAAGTCCTTGATGCCGTCTTTCGACAGTTGAATCTCGGTAATGGTACTGTCCTTCGGATTCTTCTGAATGCGCTCGTAGTCGGCGTTGCTCATCATATACAGGTTGTAGTTCTTGGCATAGACCACCCACTGCTTGTCGGGACTCACATTACCAAAGCGCTGTGCGGGGCGCTCACTCTTTTCCTTGCCTAAGTTGGTGAGCTTCTGCTGCACGTACTGGTATTCGTATTTCACACTATCGACCGTAAACTCAAACGTCACATTGTCGTCTTTTAGTTTCATGTCCTTGACGGGCAGCTGCTGGGCAGTGTATTTCTGCTGGCTCTGCTCAGAAATCTGTGCTGCCAGGTCGTCGGCACTGAACAACACCCGCTTGGAGCGAGTGGCAGGATCCACCACATACCAGTTTTCACCCTCGCTGGTCTTGAAGTTGTACCAGAAACGGGTAGAACCCTTGAAATAGTTAGGATGGATACTCAGCGAGAATGTTTTCAGCTCATTCTTGTCGGGTGTCCATGCACGCGCGGCATCATATTCAGGCAATGTCTCGTCCTGTGCCACGAGATACAAAGGCGCAGTTGTCAACAAGACAACCGCCAATAAACAATTTTTGTAAAAATTCATTGTAATAAGTATTTGTATGAATAATAATTGCTGCAAAGATAACGGATTTTTGCATATAATTTTCATTTTTCAATTATCAATTATCAATTAATGTATATCTTTGCATCATGAAAAAATATGACCTGATAGCCATATTGGGACCTACTGCCAGTGGCAAGACCACCTTAGCAGCGCATTTGGCAGCGAAGCTGAATACTGAAATCATCAGTGCCGACTCACGCCAGGTGTATCGCCGCATGGACCTGGGCACAGGCAAGGACCTGGCCGACTATGAGGTGGAGGGACGGCATATCCCTTATCACCTGATTGACATTGTGGAGCCTGGCAGCAAGTACAATGTCTATCAGTACCAACAGGATTTCCTGCGAGCATATAAGGACATTGCCGACAGAGGCAAGTTGCCGGTTGTGTGCGGCGGGTCGGGGTTGTATATTGAGTCTGTACTGCGAGGCTATCAGATGGCAGATGTGCCTGAGAACAAGGTGCTGCGCCAACAACTGGAAGGTAAATCGTTGGAAGAGCTGACAGAGATGTTGAAGACTTACAAGAACTTGCACAACACCACCGACACTGATACTGCCAAGCGAGCCATCCGTGCGATAGAAATCGAGGAGTATTACTCGAAAATTGAAAATGGAGAATTGATAATGAATAATTATTTCCCTACGTTCAATTCATTGATTATAGGAGTAAGTATTGACCGTGAGTCGCGCAGGGAGAAGATTTCGAGAAGATTACGCCAACGCCTGAACGAAGGCATGGTGGATGAGGTGAAGGGCCTGTTGGCAGAGGGTATTCCTGCCGAGGACCTGATTTACTATGGCTTGGAGTACAAATATCTGACGTTATACGCAACTGGCAAAATAACTTATGACGAGATGTTTAGTCAACTTGAAATTGCCATCCACCAGTTTGCCAAACGGCAGATGACATGGTTCAGGGGCATGGAGCGACGGGGTGTGAAGATTCACTGGGTGGATGCCACGCTGCCGATGGAGGAAAAGGTTAATGCTATTATGAGATTAATTGAAAATTGAAATAAACTACTGATTATGGAAAGAATCATGAAGAATTTGTTTTGGCTGATTGCATTGATAATGGTCAATGCTCAATGGTCAACAGTCAATGGACAAGCAATGCAACTGCCTCCCATCCCGGTGGATCCGGCAGTTAGGATTGGTCATTTGGACAATGGTCTGACTTATTACATCCGTCATAACGAAAAGCCAGAAAAGCGAGTAGAATTCTATATAGCCCAGAAGGTGGGCTCCATTCAGGAGGAACCTCGTCAGCGAGGTTTGGCTCACTTCCTGGAGCACATGGCTTTCAACGGCACGAAGAACTTCCCCGGCAACGAGAACGGCAAGGGCGTCATTGATTGGTGCGAGGCACATGCCATCAAGTTTGGCTACGACCTGAACGCCTATACCAGTGTGGATGAGACTGTATATAACATCAGCAACATACCTACTGATAACCAGGCAGTACTCGACTCATGCCTGCTGATTCTGCATGACTGGAGCAGCTATGTACTTTTAGAGGACGAGGAAATTGACAAGGAGCGTGGCGTGATTAGGGAGGAATGGCGCAGTCGCAACAGCGGACTGCTGCGTGTCTATACCGATGCACAGGAAACCATGTATCCTGGTTCGAAGTATGCCGACTGTATGCCTATCGGCAACATCGATGTCATCAACAACTTCCCCTATCAGGACTTGCGCGACTACTATAACCTGTGGTATCACCCTGATTTGCAAGGTATCATCATCGTTGGAGACATCGATGTTGATGAGATGGAAGGAAAGGTTAAGAAGCTGTTTAGCGAGATTCCAAAGGCTGAGGGAAAACCTGAGCGCGTTTATTACCCAGTGGCTGACAACGACGCACCTATTATTTATATAGGAAACGACAAGGAAGTAAGTACCCCAAACGTGCAGATATATTTCAAGCACGATGCCATTACCAACGAAGAAAAACAGAGCATGTCATATATGATTCAATATTATATGGTAAGCATGATCTGCCAGATGTTGAACGAACGCTTCGATGAGATGACGCAACAGGCTACCCCTCCATTCACGGGAGCAACACCTGATTATGGCGATTATTTCCTGAGCAAGACCAAACAAGCTTTCAGCGTGACGGTGCTGACCAAACCTGATGGCATCGAAACGGGCTTGCAGGCTGCCCTTACTGAGATTGAGCGCATGAAGCGCTTTGGCTTCACCGCCTCTGAATATGAGCGTGCCCGTGCCAACTACCTGCAACATTTGGAATCAACTTATAAGGAGCGCAACAACACCCAGAACGCCAATTTCGTGAACGAGTATGTGCAGCACTTCCTGAATGGCGAACCTATACCTGGAATCGAGAATGAATATAATCTGTTCAACCAAATTGCGCCCAATATCCCTATAGAAGTTATCAATGCCCTCGTGCAACAGCAATTGATTCCCGACAACAACCGTGTGGTATTTATTGCTGTACCTGACAATGCAGTGGAGCAATGCCCCACCAAGGAACAGGTGCTAAGCATGCTGAATGGTATGAGTCAGTTGGCTGTTGAGGCATACGTGGATAAAGTATCTGACGAACCTTTGGTAAGCGAAATACCGCAAGGTGGTCAGATTGTGAAAGAAGAAAAAGGTGCTTTTGGCAGCACGAAACTGACTTTGAGCAACGGCGTACAGGTATATCTCAAAAAGACCGATTTCAAGGAGGACGAGATCCGTATGAGGGCTGTCAGTCCTGGTGGTACTACCCAGTTTGAAAACAACGACAAGCTGGAAATGGAAGTGCTGGACGACCTGGGTAGCATTGGAGGCTTGGGCAATTTCAGTCAGACAGAGCTCAACAAGCAACTGGCAGGCAAGAAGGTGTCACTCAGTGCCTCTATCACCTCACAACGTGAGACCCTGGGTGGCAACAGCTCTCCCAAAGACTTTGAGACCATGATGCAGCTGGTATATCTGAGGTTCCAGGCTCCTCGCATGGACAACGACGCATTCGAGTCGTACAAGACACGCCTGAAGGCGCAGTTGGAGAATGCGAAGGCCAACCCGTTGTCAACCATCAACGATACCATCAGCATCGCGATGTATGGCAACCACCCTCGCATCGTGATGATGCAGCCAGAGATGGTTGACCAAATCAACTACCAGCGTGGTCTGGACATGTTTGCCGACCGCTTTGCCGATGCCAGTGACTTTACCTTCTACTTCGTTGGTAACATCGACATGGATGTTGTGAAACCATTGATTGCCCAGTACTTAGGCGCATTGCCAAACAAGCAGCGCCAGGAAGCGGCTATCGACCGTAAGATGGACATCCTGCCTGGTACCCGTGTAAAGGAATATGCCAAGGAGATGCAGACACCTATGGCCACTACGGTCATGGTTTACTCAGGCAAAGAAGCCTATGACTTGCGCAACAATGTATTGATGGATTACCTGACCCAAGTGCTGGATATGGTATTTACTGAGGAAGTACGCGAGAAAGAGGGTGGCACCTATGGTGTCAGCTCCAACGGTTCTCTCAATAAATATCCTTATGAACGAGCCTTGTTACAGATTGTTTACCAGACTGACCCCACGAAGAAGGACAAGCTGAATACACTGATTGACGAACTGGTGCGGAAGATGGCAGCTGAGGGACCAACACCCGAGCAGATGCAGAAGGTGCGCGACTACATGGTAAAAGCATATAATGACAACCTGAAAGAAAACAGCTACTGGATCAGCGCTTTGGATGAGTATTATTATAATGGTACCGACTTCAATGCTGACTACCTGAACATCGTTGGCGGCGTGACGGCCGAGGATGTTAAGGCTTTTGCCAGCGACCTCATCAAACAGGGCAACAAGGTAACAGTGGTGCTGACTACAATTCTTAATTAATCATTAAGAAAATGAATTTGTTTCTTGAATTAATAAAACATGACAAGCTGAGCAGTAAGCGCAGTCCGTTCTATGAGCAGAGCCAGATAGCACAGTTCTTTATCTATCTGGCTGCTGCCTTCTACGTTTGCTACCTCATCTTCTTTGGTGTGTTGTTTGCCTTTATCCTGGATGATGGAGCCAAAGAGCCCTACCACTATATCAACTCAGGACTCTTTATTTTCTTTGGGATAGACTTCCTGATGCGATTTGGCTTTCAGAAGCTCCCTACCCAAGAGATGAAGCCTTACATGCTGCTGCCCATCAAGCGGAGCAGCGTTATCAATGTGTTGCTGGTCCGGTCGGCACTGAACAGCTTCAACCTTTACTGGCTGTTCTTGTTCGTACCGTTTGCCATCCTCACCGTTACCAGATTCTACGGTATCTGGGGCGTCATCACCTACTGCTTCGGCATTTGGCTCTTGGCGGTGGCCAACAACTACTGGTACCAGCTCTGCAAGCTGTTGCTGGGTGAGAAGTTCTGGTGGTTCCTGCTGCCTGCTGTCTTCTGGGGTGCCATTATCGGACTGGCTGTGGCAGACTACGACCCATTGTATCACTTCCACATGGAACTGGGTGAAGGATTTATCCAAGGCAACATCCTCACTTTCATAGGTGTACTGGCATTGATAGCTGTGCTGTTCCTCGTCAACCGCTGGCTGATTGACAAACTGATGTACAATGAGATGAACAAGGTGGCAGACACGAAGGTGAAGCATGTCAGCGAGTATAAGTTCTTCGACCGTTTTGGAGAGATTGGCGAATATATGCGTTTAGAGGTGAAGATGCTGACACGCAACAAGGTAAGTCGTCAGCAACTGATATCCATCTCCATCCTGGTGATTGCGTTCTCCCTGCTCATCAGCTTTTCTGATGTGTATGAGGGTGCATTCCAGGATTTTCTCATCATCTACAACTTCGTTATTTTCGGAACGATGTTCCTCAGTATGCTGTTGAGCTTCGAAGGCAACTATATTGACGGACTGATGAGTCGTAAAGAGAGTATCTACACACTGCTCAGAGCCAAGTATTACATCTATTCAGTGGCAATGCTCATCCCACTGCTGTTCATGTTGCCAGCTGTATTTACAGGCAAGGTGCCTTTCCTGACCTGCGTGGCATGGATGTTCTTCACCATAGGAGCTGTTTTCTGCTGCTATTTCCAGTTGGCAGTCTATAATAACCGCACCATCCCCATGAACGAAAAGATGACCAACCGTAACTATTTGGGTACTGGCAAGCAAAACATCATCTCGTTCGTGGCGTTCGGTGTACCCGTTACGATTGGCTTGGCACTGAAAGGCATGGTGGGTGAAATGTGGATGGGCATCATCATCCTATCAATTGGCGTAGCGTTTGTCGTCACCTCCAATTGGTGGATTATGAATGTCTATCAGCGTTTCATGAAGCGCAGGTATATTAATATGGAAGGATTTAGAGACTCAAGACAGAAATAAAGAATTATGATAGAGATAAAGAATTTGTTGAAGCAGTTTGGCGAGACAAGAGCCGTAGATATAGACAACTATGTGATTAACCAAGGCGACATGCTGGGCTTGGTAGGTAACAACGGAGCTGGCAAGACCACCCTCTTCCGCCTGATACTTGATTTGTTGCAGGCTGACAAAGGCAATGTCACCATTGACGGCATCGATGTCAGTAAAAGTGAGGACTGGAAGAAGACTACTGGTGAGTTTATCGACGATGGTTTCCTCATCGACTACCTCACCCCCGAGGAGTATTTTTACTTTATTGGCAAGGTCTATGGACTGAGTAAGCAAGAGATAGACGAACGCCTCAAACCATTTGAGCATTTTATGAATGGTGAGGTCATTGGTCAGAAGAAATATATCCGCAACTATTCTGCCGGCAACAAGCAGAAGGTGGGCATCATCAGTGCCATGATCCACCACCCACAACTGTTGATACTGGACGAGCCTTTCAACTTCCTCGACCCCACCTCACAATCCATCATCAAGCAGCTGCTGAAGAAGTACCACGAGGAGCACAATGCCACCGTGATTATTTCTTCTCACAACCTGAACCACACGGTAGATATCTGCTCACGCATAGCCCTGATGGAGCATGGCAAGATTATCCGCGACCTGGTGAATGAGAATAACTCTGCCGAGCAGGAGTTGGAAAACTATTTTAACGCTAAAATTGAAGAAGAGGTAACAACCGAGGAAGTTCCCATACATGCAGAGGAAGAGGCAGCAAGTATTGCCGATGATGCAGCTCCAGAAGAAGCCCCCGCTGTTGTAGAAGAGACAGCAACTGGAGAAGAAGAGACTCCAACTGCTGTTGAAGAGACAGCAACTCAAGATTAAGTGACAGTGAGTAGTACTCAACCTGACCGCCACATGGCATTCACATGCCCCTTGCTTGGCGCAACTTCTAAGGAAACAGCTGACGGTATTCCGACACATCATAAGCTTCCCCCGCCAAATGGCGGGGGAAGTCTCATCTTTAAGGAAACAGCTAACGGAGTTCCGACACATCATAAGCTTCCCCCGCCATCTGGCGGGGGAAGTCTCATCTTTATGGAAACAGCTGACGGAGTTCCGACACATCGAAGCACGGACAGGGCTTGTCGGGATTCAGTTCATGATGTGCCACAATCAAGGCATGTGGATAATCATCCTTCAACTTGGCCAACAGGTCGAGCAGTGCTATCACCTGCCCTCCTGTACGGGTATCAGCTGGAGCACCGTGGCTGTCTAAGCCTCCCTCCAAACAAATGCCAATACTGTGTTTGTTGTGGTGCAGGCAATGGGCACCAATCTTCTCGATGGGGCGACCTTCCACCACCTTGCCATCACGCTCAATATAGAAATGATAGCCAATGTCCTTGAAGTGAGGTCTGCTCAGGTGGTCACGCTTGCAGTCCTCAGCTGTGTAACGCTGGTTTTCTCGCGTCGCACTGCAATGCAGTATAATCAATGATATTGTTCTCATAGTTTATGTTCTTTTTCTTTGTCTTGGCACAAAGACTGTTAGTTAATGCATGAGTTCAGGGTTATGGCACTGGCAATTGATGTTATCGCTGCCAACAATGCTTGAATCACTGTATTCCAATTTATTTTTACTTTCTTCATCATAATACTTTTTAAATTAATTATATCTGTTACTTTCTTTTTGCCTTCTATATGGCAGAAACCGTCCAAATCGCAGAGGCGTAAGGAAGAAGACCATAACATCATGCTGATGAGTAAAGCCTAAAAGCAAAGAGGTTAGATCTGCATACCATCGCCGCCGTCGTTGCCACCGTCGTTGCCGCCTGTACCTGAGCCACTACCCGTTCCACTGCCAGAGCCAGAACCACTGCCTGTACCGCTACCAGTTCCGCTACCAGAGCCGCTACCCGATGCAGGTTTCTCAGGTTTGGAGATATCCACGGTGGTCTGTCCTGCCTTGACAGCTCTCAGCAATGCCCTACGCTCGCGCAAGGTAGGCACCAAGGTATATTCGGCATCCTCCGCCAGGTTACTGAACAAGTTGCCGGGTGTCCAGATTACACGGATCTTCTTCACCAGCACGGCAGGATTGTAGTTGTTAGCATCCTCCACGCCCTTGCTGCGCAAACTCACAGAGAAATCACCCAAATCGCCCAGGTTCACCTTATAGCCAGAGAGCAGCATCTCACGCAGGCAGTCCACCGCCATGGTCAGGATGGCCTGTACGTCACTGCGGCTATACACGCTGCCATGCTCGGCAATGTGCTTGGCAAATTCATAGAGAGAGAGCGTCTTCACGGTCTGTGCGGTACCATAGGTAAGCAACTTGCTTGTTTCGTCACCCACCTTGGCATAACGTTTCACTAAACTGTAGTTAATCATACATTTTTTAATTTAAAAGGTTAAACATCATCTTGTCCATCGCGATCAGACAACGCAATCGCCATGCAAATACCGCTGCCAGGAGTCTTTTAGCTGCCTGCAGCAACCATTGCTTTTTGATTGCAATGACAAAGGTAATACACGGTCAAAAGCCAGTATGACACTATGGTGTAAGGTTGGTTCAGAATAGCATACAAAATGAGGTAAATTAATGTAGATTCATGTATAATTAATTACACCTAATTATTTGATAATTAGAATAATTATTAGTATCTTTGCATAATCAAAAACAGTCTTGAAAAAGCATGATTGTTATCTAATAAATTATTATATGGAGATAGAATTCAAGGTCCGTGCCTACGGACGAACTGAGCTGGCGCAGCTCTATAGCCCATACATCTCATCGCGGGCAGCGCACATAAAATTCAAGAAGTGGATCAACCGCTATCCAGGTCTTACCGAACAGCTCAGAAAGATTGGATTCAAGGAGACAAGCCACCAGTTCACACCTGCACAGGTGCGTCTCATCGTCGAGTCATTGGGAGAGCCTTAAACACGTTAGTAATGTGACGGTCAACACGATAATAAGGTAACAGCTTGCACGATACTATTGTCTTGCCTTACACATTGGCATCGTGTTTTCACATTTCATATCAATTTATATTAACAAACTGAGTATTAAGATGAATTACAGCGATTATAAGCTGAGCGTATTCCTGACTCCGAGGAGCGGGAAAACTGGGGATACTACCCTCCCCGAAGTAATTAACGACATCCGCAACGGCCGATTCAAGGAAACTGTGGAGAAGCACCGCAGTCTGCTGGTGACCAATCTTGACGAAGCCAAACGGATTAAAGACGGCATGATGTGTTTCATACCTGCCGGGCAATGCGTTGGTGGCCATAAGGTAAGCGACCTGAAGGTGCCCTCACCTTTCATGCAGATTGACATCGACCATATTGACAATGCCAGCGAGGTGAGGGAGCGTCTCAAGGACATCCCCTACATGGCGGCAGGCAATGTGAGCATCGGCGGTCAGGGCGTGAAAGGTTTTGTCGTAGTTGACAGTGACGACCTGCAGAAGTCAGACTACCAAGAATTCTATGCTATAGTGACGCAGGATGTGCGACATCGGCTGGGGGTGGAGTGTGACCTGAAATGTAAGATTCGCACACAGCCCTGCTATTACAGCTATGACCCCGAAGCCTGGTATAGGGAAACGGCAGAGGCGTTCAATATAAAAGAACTTGATAAAAGAGATGAACTGAAAGGGCTGACCGAACCTAATGGCCCAGCTGAGTGTGATGAGATGGATGAAGGTGAGATAATCACTAAGGCGACGGCTTTACTGGATCAGTTTGAGACCAAGGACAGCTATGTGGCAGGCAACCATCACGACTATCTGGTACACTTAGGGCAGTGGTTAGGAAGCAGGAAGGTAGTGGCGAAGGTGCTGAATCAACTTATCTGTGAGTCCATTGTACGCTACCAATGCAGCGGTTATGATGCCTATCAGATAGAACGCTGCATACGTGACGGTTATGGGTGGGTGATAGAGCAACCCGACGCACCACAGGATGCGTCAAAGTATCACGGGAAAGTATCATTTCCCTATGATACTTTCACACAGGCAACCCAGGCTGGTCAGCCATACAGAACGAGTGCAGGCATGCAATATCCAGGGAATGCGATGGCAGGCAACGGTACATTCGGAGCGTCGATGGCTGAGGACGAAGAAGAAGTGGAGGATTTTAACCAACAGTTGCGAAAGGAAGCCCCATTTATCCCCGATGAGGTATATGACAACCTGCCCGACTTCCTGAAACGCTGTGTGATGAGGGCAGAAGACAAGCGCGAGCGCGACTTCATGCTCATGGGGTCGGCTTGTTGCCTGAGCGAGGCCTTCTCGGCAGTGAGGTTAGGCTATTCCTCGTTGGAGTATTCACCCCATTTCTATTTCATGGGTACCGGCACGGCAGGCTCAGGCAAGGGCGTATTGGAAAGCACCGCATCACTGCTTCGCTGCATAGAAGGACACTACAGTCAGGAGAACGACCGGCGAGAGGCAGCACATGCCGATGCACAGGCCAACTGGGAGCTCGAGCAGGACAAGGCACGGCGTGAGAAGCGCAAGGCCGACGTAAGTCTCAAACCGTCACTGCCCACGCTGGTCTATCCCCACATATCAGCCAATACCAGTAAGTCGCGCCTCATTGAGCACCTTGCCAATGCCCAGGATACAGGCTGCCTGATGTCAACATCGGAAATCACCACATTGAAAGGTGCAGTAGGCCAAGACTATGGCGATTTTGCCGACATCCTGCTGAAATGCTTCCACCACGAGCAGATAGATGCCTCGTTCAAGATTAGCGGCAAGCCCATACACATACAGACACCCCGCCTGGCACTGCTGCTCAGTGGTACCTACGAACAGGTGAGGAGTTTCATCCGCTCGTCGGAGAATGGACTGCTGAGCCGTTTCATGTGTCTGATGCGCGACAATGACGTGCCATGGAAGGACTGTATGCCGCAGGATGAAGATACTGACCTGCGCCACTACTATCACGTGTTAGGTGAGGAAGTGCTGAAGATGCACCTCCGCCTGAATGAACACCCAGTGAAGGTAAAACTGAGCAAGGCCCTCTGGCAGAAGCATACCGACCTTTTCAGTCAGCAGTTCCTGCAGGTCAAGGTGCAGGAGAACGAGGGTGCCCGTGCCATAGTCATCAGGCACGGTCTCAATGCCGTGCGCATAGCAGCCATCCTGACGGTGCTGCGCTATTGTGAGGGGCCCTGGGAGGTTAGAGATCTGTTCTGTACGGAGCAGGACTTCGACACCGCCATCCAGATAGTCATGACCTCGCTGCACCACTGTCTGCTGCTCAACTCGTCACTGCCAGCCTCGGTTGAGAAGCCCAAGAAGATGCATCGCATCAACAGTCTCTCAGAGTTCTTCGACGACCTGCCTGTAGAGTTCAGTTCCACGCAGTTCATGGACGAGTGCGACAAACGCAGTGTGTCTGTACCCACAGCCAAGCGTTGGCTCGGCAAATTGACTGAGCAGAAGCTCATTGAGCGTGTCAGGCATGGTATCTATCACAAGATGGCGGCATCCCAAAGTATCAAAGGGAAATGATACTTTGAGGTGATACTTTAAGGGTGATTGTGGCCTATAAAGAGACTGGACGAACCAGGTACAGCAGGGCGAATGGGAATAGTACCCCTCTACTTTCACAGGCAATGCTGGACTTGAAGATAAACAAAATCGGTTATATTGTTTTTCATAATAATACAATCTCATGCATAATAACAACATAATAATTTGCTTTTTCTTAAAAAACAAATTACATTTTGCAATGTCAATCATACAGAAGCCCTTAGGGCTTAGGGTATGAAGGACGTTTTATTATGAAAGGCGTTTACTTGACGCTTTGTGTTTGACGTGTAGGAATCTGGCAGTTTCGATGGTCGTTAAAAACAAAGCAACAGTAGATGTCTGCGGTGTATGATATCCATCTTTTCTCTATCCGTTCTGGATAGAGTTGGTGGCAATATACATACTGGCGTGGGCTTCTGCGTTGCTCGTTTCGACGACCAGGGCCAAATCCAGAGCCTCTACACGTGGGACGAGTAACAAGTACAGTTCCCACGCTTGAACCAGAACCTTATTTGTAATGCACTGATAATCAACGCTGATATTTTGTAGATTTGATGCATTGATACCATAATGTTCCCAAGTATAAACATTTGAGATAATTCTTTCCCAAATGCTACGTTTGGGCTAAAATACGACGAAACGGCAATTTACAGATTTTAACACTGTGAATTGCCGTTTCTTCGTGATTATGTCCATAATTGTTGTGAATCCCAGTTGCTTGGAAATCCCATGGCGGTAACATCGACGGATGGGTATGTTGTAATCAATGTCTTTAGTTTGGTCTTGAATGCGTCACTGCGTCCCATCGAGTCAAGCCAATAGG
>JAGCCV010000068.1 GCA_017651505.1 Bacteroidaceae bacterium
ATTTTCATGGTTGTCTTCTTCCTAGTATTAGGTTTGAAGATGATGCGCGTGGTGAAGATAAGGCTGTGGAAATGGTTCATCGGGTGCTCACTGCTGATGGTGTGGTGCTCGGTGTTCTTTGGCTTTATGTTCAAGGGGATGTATGAGGACACATTCTTCTATCTGGGCGGCTTGCATGGCTTTAACGTCAGCAGTTGGTTAGAGAGTCAGGTAGGCGTGCCAGGGGTGTTGATGATATTGTTCTTTACTGCTGTATGTCTCTTGGCTTATTTGAGTACGCAAACCATTATCTGGATGCGTAAATTGTTGGGCTTCGGCTATCTGAAGCGTAAGAAGAAAGAGATTCCTGCGGATGAGGCTGAAGAAACACCTACGGAAGAAGAACAGCCTTTGACGGTTAACCTTACTGACGGGGTGGTGGAAGATGCAAAGCCAACAGCAATTGACCTTGGTGCTCCTGATGATGACAACTTCGTGGTGCTGAATCCTGTTTCTGATGTCACTCGTGAGGATGATAAGGAATTGTTTAAGGAAGATTCTGAGGATGAGGATGCCGATAAAAATGACGATGAAATAGCGCTTAACTTCAAGGTGGATGTTCCTGAAGACGAAGAAGTGGTGGAGATGGAACCCTATAATCCAAGATTGGATTTGTCACATTATAAGTTCCCGACATTGGATCTGATGAAGCACTTTGACAATGACGGCCCGAATGTGGATATGGAGGAGCAGCAAGAAAACAAGAAACGCATTGTGGAGGTGTTGCGTAGCTTCGGCATTGAGATAAAGACCATTACGGCAACGGTGGGACCTACCATTACGTTGTATGAGTTGACTTTGGCCGAGGGTATTCGTATCGCTAAAGTGCGCAATCTGGAAGATGACATCGCTTTGCAGTTGGCTGCATTGGGTATTCGTATCATCGCTCCTATCCCTGGCAAGGGTACCATCGGTATTGAGGTGCCTAACAAGACACCAAGGGTGGTGTCTGGTCAGAGTGTGGTGGGCAGCAAGGCTTTCCAGGAAAGCAAGGCCGACCTGCCTATGGTGCTGGGAAAGACCATCAGCAACGAACCATTCGTAATTGACTTGGCGAAAATGCCGCACATGTTGGTGGCTGGTGCGACAGGTCAGGGTAAGTCGGTGGGCTTGAATGCCATGATTGCCTCCTTGCTTTACAAGAAACATCCTGCTGAGTTGAAGTTAGTGCTGGTGGATCCGAAGAAGGTGGAGTTCAGCGTATATAGCGAGCTCGACCATCATTTCTTAGCTCAGTTGGAGGATGCCAAAGAGCCGGTGGTGACGGATGTAAAGAAGGTGGTACGTACGCTCAACTCGCTGTGTGCCGAGATGGATGCCCGCTACGACTTGCTGAAGTTAGCCAAGGTGCGCAATATCAAGGAATATAACGAGCGATTCAACAGTCGCCGTTTGAACCCGAATAACGGACATCGTTTCTTACCCTACATCGTGGTGGTAATCGATGAGTTTGGTGACTTGATTATGACGGCTGGCAAGGAAGTGGAACTGCCTATTGCCCGTATTGCCCAGTTGGCCCGTGCTGTGGGTATCCACATGATTATCGCTACCCAGCGACCTACTACCAACATCATCACGGGTACCATCAAGGCGAACTTCCCTGCTCGTGTGGCATTCCGTGTGGCGGCTATGATTGACTCTCGTACCATCCTCGACCGTCCTGGTGCTAACCAATTGATTGGTAAGGGTGATATGCTGTTCCTGCAGGGCAACGACCCTGTGCGTGTGCAGTGCGCCTTTATCGATACACCAGAGATAGAGAATATTGTGAAATATATTGCCGAGCAGCAAGGTTATACCACACCATTCTATCTGCCTGAGGTGGCGGATGATTCCGATGCTGAAGGTGGCAGTGCTGATGTGGATATGGACAAGCTCGACTCGCTGTTTGAGGATGCTGCCCGTTTGTTGGTGATTCACCAGCAAGGGTCAACGTCATTGATACAGCGTAAGTTCTCTATTGGCTATAATCGTGCCGGAAGGTTGATGGATCAGTTAGAGAAAGCGGGCATTGTGGGTCCTGCGATGGGTAGTAAGCCACGCGATGTGCTGTGTGTGGATGAAATGGCTTTGGAGGAAAAATTGGCTAACTTGAGATGAGGCTGAAACTATTCATATTATTGTTGCTTGGTTATTTGGTGACTTGGGCACAATCGCCCAAAGCTTTGCTGGATGAGGTGGTGCAGAAGACCTTTGCCGAAGGTTGTGTAGCTATTGACTTCTCGGCGTATATGGACGGATCCAATACACAAGGCCACATTACAGTGCAAGGCAAGCAGTTCGTGTTGGAAACACCAGGCATGAAGACTTGGTTCGATGGTAAGAAGCAGTGGACACTGGTGGAGGAAAACGAGGAGGTAAATGTGTCTGAACCCACAGAAGAAGAGTTGCAATTACTGAATCCCTACGCTTGGATGTCGCTCTATCAGCAAGGCTATGAGTTAAAATATGGTGAGACAGGTGTGCCTGATGTCAGAAAGGTAATTATGACAACCACCATTCCCCGCGAGGAGATGCAGAGTATTGTGCTGTTGATACACCAGACGAAACTCTATCCCGTTCGCCTCAGTATGGCGAGTCGAGGAGGGTTGGATGTAGTAGTGATAGACATCAACCGTTATGAGGTGAAGCAACACCCCCTTCCGGCTGCAGCTTTTGTATTTGACAAGAGCCAGTACCCTGACGTGGAGGTTATCGACTTGAGATAGGATAATAACATAACCAGATAATTGAGGTTGTCAAAGGATAGTTTTCAATTATCATTTTCAATTATTAATAAAATGGAAACAGAAAAAGTAAGATTGCTGATTATTGGTTCGGGACCTGCTGGCTATACAGCCGCGATCTATGCATCACGTGCCAATCTTCAACCCGTGTTGTATGCAGGTTTGCAACCTGGTGGTCAGCTCACTACAACGACAGAAGTGGAGAATTTCCCTGGTTATCCGCAGGGAGTGGATGGCAACCAGCTGATGGAAGACTTGCGTCAGCAGGCTGAGCGTTTTGGCGCCGACCTTCGTCAGGGTGTGGCTACTAAGGCTGATTTGAGCCAGCGTCCGTTCAAGATTACCATTGATGACGTAAAGGTCATCGAGGCGGAGGCTCTGATAATTGCTACGGGTGCTGCTGCCAAGTATCTGGGATTGGAAGATGAAAAGAAATATGCCGGTATGGGTGTTAGTGCTTGTGCCACTTGCGACGGTTTCTTTTACCGCAAGAAAGTAGTGGCTGTGGTAGGTGGTGGCGATACCGCTTGCGAGGAAGCTACCTATCTGGCTGGCTTGGCTTCGAAAGTATATCTGATTGTACGCAAGCCTTTCCTCCGTGCTTCGAAAATCATGCAGGAACGTGTGATGAATCATCCGAAGATTGAGGTATTGTTCGAACACAATGCCGAAGGACTTTTTGGTGAGAACGGCGTGGAAGGCGTACACCTGGTGCATCGCAGGGGTGAGGCCGATGAGCGTCATTATGACTTGCCTATCGATGGTTTCTTCCTGGCTATTGGTCATAAGCCCAGCTCTGACATCTTCAAGGACTATCTGGAGACCGATGCTGCCGGCTATATCGTGACAGAGGGCGCAACCCCTCGTACCAATGTGCCTGGTGTGTTTGCTGCTGGTGATGTGGCAGACCCCCATTATCGTCAGGCTATTACAGCAGCGGGAAGTGGCTGTAAAGCGGCTATTGAGGCAGAGAGATTCTTGTTAAACAGTTAGAAAGATGGTGAAACTTAATGTTACGGATATTAATATCCCCGAGCTGATTTCGGATCTTTGGATGCCATTGACACTTGCTCAGCGTGAACGTTTGGCAGGCAGCTTCACTCTGCAGACCTATAAGAAGAACGAGATTGTGCATAGCGAAGACGAGCAGCCTACCCATCTCTTTTGCTTGCTGAAAGGCAAAGTGAAGGTGTTTAAGGAAGGCGTAGGTGGCAGAAGTCAGATAGTGCGCATGATTAAGCCCGTAGAGTATTTTGGTTTCCGTGCCTTCTTTGCCAATGAGCTCTATGTCAATGCGGCAGCTGCCGTTGAATCTTCTGTAGTATGTCTGATACCTTTGAAAGTTATTGACGAACTGGTGAAGGAGAACATCGATTTGGCATGTTTCTTTATCCGCAATTTATCGACTTCCTTGGGAGTGGCCGACCGTCGTACGGTGAACCTGACACAGAAACATATCCGTGGTCGCTTGGCTGAATCGCTGTTGTTCCTGCGCGAGAGTTATGGGTTGGAAGAAGACAACTCTACGCTGAGTATCTATCTGTCGCGTGAGGATTTGGCCAACCTTTCCAATATGACTACCTCGAACGCGATTCGTACTCTTTCGCAATTTGCCTCAGAGAAACTGATTGCCATTGACGGACGCAAGATAAAGATTATCGATGAGGAAAAGTTAAAGAAGATTTCCAAGATTGGATAAAAAGTAATCCCCGCCCAACGAACGGACGGGGATTATTCTTATTTGGTAAACAGCAATTCCCGGTACTTTGGCAATGGCCATATCTCATCGTCGATCTCCATCTCGAGCTTGTCGATATGGTCACGGATGGATTCGAGATAAGGCTTCACCTCCTGCTCGTAGGCAAATGCTCGTTCTTGGTAGTTTTCCATGTGGTTGGCTTTCTTGCGAGCCTCTGTCATCTCGTTTACCTGTCGCTTGATTTCTGTTATTCGGAAAGATATCTCACGAATCAATTCCTTACGGTCGGCGCTTTGCAATTCATATTCAGCATCGTCGAACACCTCACGTAAGCCACGCACGTTTTCTAAGAGCCGGTTTTGGTAAATCACAGCTGTAGGAACGATATGGTTGATGGCTAAGTCGCCCAATACACGGCTTTCTATCTGCACTTTCTTGGTGAACTTCTCTAACTCCACTTCCAGACGGCTTGCCAATTCGGTCTCGTTGAAAATATGTTCGCCAATCAAAACGGCCCTTGACTGCTTGCTCTCATAATGCATCAATGCTTCTGGAACGCTGTTGATGTTGCTCAAGCCTCTTTTAACCGCTTCCTGTTTCCATTCATCGGAATAGCCGTCACCCTCGAAACGGATAGGTGAGGATTCTATAATGGCATCTTTCAGTGCATGGAACAATGCTTCGGTCTTGGTCATGCCATCTTCCAGGAAACTGTCAACGGTGGCCTTGAACTCCTCCAACTGATTGGCCATTGCGGCATTGATAGCAATCATGGCTCCTGCGCAGTTGGCGGAAGAACCTACGGCACGGAACTCAAAACGATTTCCTGTGAAGGCGAAAGGTGAGGTGCGGTTGCGGTCGGTGGTGTCCAGCAGAATCTCGGGAATGCGGTCGATGCCCAATTTCAGCGTCAGACTCTCGTTATCGCTGTTGCTACTGTAGTCTTGCTTCACAAACTTATCCAATACAGCTGTGAGCTGCTTACCTAAGAAGATGGACAAGATGGCAGGCGGGGCCTCGTTCGCACCTAAACGATAGCTGTTGGTGGCACTCATAATGGAAGCCCTCAGCAGGTCTTGATTCTTATAGACCATCATCAGGACGTTTACCAGGAAAGTCAGGAACAGCATGTTGCCTTGTGGGTTCTTGCCTGGGGCAAACAGGTTGATGCCTGTGTTGGTGCACAGCGACCAGTTGTTATGTTTGCCAGAACCATTGACAGAGCTGAAAGGTTTCTCGTGCAGCAACACGGCAAATTGATGCTTTTGGGCGATGCGTTTCATCAGGTCCATCACCAACTGGTTATGGTCATTGGCCAGGTTGACATTTTCAAAGATTGGTGCCAACTCAAACTGGTTGGGTGCCACCTCGTTGTGGCGTGTCTTCAGTGGAATGCCCAATTTGTAACACTCAATCTCTAATTCTTTCATGAAAGCGGTGACGCGGGCAGGGATAGAACCGAAATAGTGGTCGTCTAATTGTTGGTCTTTTGCTGACGAATGTCCCATCAGCGTACGACCTGTCAGACAAAGGTCGGGACGTGCGTCATACAAAGCGCGATCCACCAGGAAATACTCCTGTTCCCAACCTAAGTTGGCATGCACGCGTTCCACTTTAGTGTCAAATAGTTTGCAAACCTCAGTAGCTGCTATATCTACGGCGGCTAATGCTTTCAGTAACGGCGTCTTGTAATCCAGTGCCTCACCCGTGTAAGAGATGAAAATGGTGGGGATACAAAGTGTGTCGTCCACCACAAAGGCGGGAGAAGATACATCCCAAGCTGTATAGCCACGAGCTTCGAAAGTGTTGCGTATGCCACCGTTGGGGAAAGATGATGCGTCTGGCTCCTGCTGGATGAGCAGTTTGCCGGAAAAGCGCTCTATTACGTCACCGTTTTTGTCAAAATCAATAAAACCGTCATGCTTCTCAGCCGTACCATCGGTCAATGGCTGGAACCAATGGGTATAGTGTGTCACGTTCAATTGTTTTGCCCAGCTCTTCATGCCATTGGCAATCAGGTCGGCTGTCTCAATGCTGATAGGCTTACCTTTCTCTATGGCATCTTGTACCGCTTTGTATGCCTCTTTGGGTAGAAACTCCTGCATTTTCTGCTGGTCGAACACATGAATACCATAGTAGTCACTCAGCTTGTCAGAGGGGAGGCTCACATCCACAGGTTTCCTGTTAGCCAACTCTTGGAGGGCAAAAAATCTCATTTTTGACATGTTAGTATATCTTTTACGGTAATTTGGCACAAAAGTACAAATTAAATTTCTACTTTTGCTATATAGATTATGAAAAAAGAACACGAAATAGGAGTCTTCTTGTGGTTAGCCTTGTTGATGACTTTCACACTGACAGCTGCTCATGCCAGTGATAAGAGGCGTTTTCCCCTCGATGTGCTGGCCGATAGTCTTGTGCGTCTGACGTTCGAGAGGGCAAGGGACAGTGTGGGCTTGTCGAGTGAATACAATGCCCAACTCTATATCAAAGGACAAGTAAATGTGCGAAAGAAGAATGTGTTCTATCACCAGATACCAGGCATGTTTCATGTCAGCCGCAACGGGCAGCGTAAATTCTTTATCGAGACTATTAACCAGATACATTTTACCTCACCTGATATCTATGACCAACGAACGGAGGCGATGCTGGGTACTACCAACAGTTTCTTCGAGGCAGACGGTAGGTTGTCCGACCTTTTCCATATCACCCCTTATAATCACATGCTGTTGCAGGACAAACTGATATCGCCGCTGTCTCCCAATAGGGACAAATACTATACTTATACTTTGGACTCCATCTTTTATAGGGGAGATGTTCAGCATTATAAGGTGACATTTCATCCCAAAGTGGTCAGCTATCAGTTGGTGGAGGGCTATTTCATCATCACTAACGGGGCTTGGACTATCAGGGAGATGTATTTTGAAGGACGTAATGAGTTGGTGAATTTCAAGAATAAGATGACGATGGGGAGGGTGAATACCCAAACAGAGATGTTGCCTGTGAGTTACGATCTGGATGTGCTTTTCCATTTCATGGGTAACCGTATCAATGCTACCTATAAAGGTTTGGTGAATTATCAGGACATTCAAATAGAGGCGCCTTTCCTCACCTTAAAAGAACTGCGGCAAAAAGAAGGAAACAAGTACGACTTGTCGCGCTATTATAGTCTGAGCAGTGACGATAGTGCCCCCATAAGGGATATGCGATATTTCGAAAGACATCGTCCCACTCCGCTGACCTCTGAGGAGTTGGAATTATATACCGATTACATCAATTCGCAATTGAGTATGCGACTTGATACTGTGGATAATGCAAAGAAAAAGCGCAACCGTTTTTGGAACAATGTAGGGGGTGCCTTTGTAAATAGTAGCTCTTTTTATGTCAAAGATGTGGGGGATTTCCGTATCATGCCGCTGTTCAATCCCCAGCAGGTGGGTTATAGTCATCGTAATGGCATTGCTTATAAGATGGATATGCGTTATACCCGAAGGATGGTCAACGACCATGTATTTGAGATAACGCCCCGTTTGGGCTTTAACTTCAAACATAAGGAATTTTATTGGCTGGTGAGGGGCTCTTACCAGTATTTGCCATCGAAACAAGCCTCTTGGCGTTTCGAGGTGGGCAACGGCGATAAGGTGTATAACAACGAGGTGATAAACGACCTTGAAGCTGCTACGGGTGGGAAGGTGGACCTCTCGGAGGTGAACCTGGAGTATTTCAACCACACCTACCTCAAAATCTCGCATAGCTTGGAACTGTTTAATGGTTTTACCCTGGATTTGGGCCTGAACCTGCACCGAAGAGCGGCTACTGGCAATACCAACAACCAGTATAACCATACCTATAACACTTTTGCACCGATGATGAGGCTGACGTTTACGCCTGGACAGTATTATTATATGGAAGGCCGACGTAAGATAAATCTCCATTCTTCATATCCTACCTTTATCTTTGAATGGGAGAAAGGATTGGGGGGCATATTGAAAAACTCAACGGTGTACGACCGTTTCGAGGTAGATATTCAGGATGATTTGCCACTTGGATTGAAACGGACATTATACCTGCGATTGGGTGCTGGTGCCTTTGCTTATAAGGATCATCTGTATTTCATTGACTTCGAGCGATTCCGCCGTCATAACCTGCCTATGGGTTGGAGCGATGATATCGGTGGCGTTTTCCATTTGCTTAACAGTGATATCTACAACTCTTCTACCAGCTATTTGAGGTTTCATGCCACCTATCAGGCACCGTTCCTGATTATTCCGCATGTTGCCAAATACTTGAAGTATGTGATGAACGAGCGTTTATATTTTAATACCGTATTCCTGCCCCACCAGGATCCTTTCTATGAGGTGGGCTATGGCTTGGGAACGCATATCTTTGACTTTGGACTCTTTATGTCGTTTGCCAAGCAGAAGAAGCGTGAGTTTGGGATAAAGATAACGTTTGAACTATTCAACAGATAATAGAAACAAACAATGATACAATGAAAAAGTTAGTAGTTTTATTGGTAGGATTTGCCCTGTTGGTAGCTTGCCAGCAAAGTAGGCAGGGCGAAAGTGAACAGGTGGTTAATTTCGCACAGTATGTTGATCCGTTCATTGGTTCTGGCGGACACGGACATGTGTTTGTGGGTGCCAATGTCCCATTCGGTTTCGTCCAGTTGGGACCTTCCCAGCTGACCCAAGGATGGGATTGGTGTTCTGGCTATCATTATACTGATTCAGTATTGGTGGGTTTCAGTCATTTGCACCTCAGCGGTACGGGGGTGGGTGATTTAGGTGATGTCACTTTCCTTCC
>JAGCCV010000069.1 GCA_017651505.1 Bacteroidaceae bacterium
AAAAAAGAGGAGGAAATGAAAAAAAAGTTAGCAAAAATTTGTTATTTTATCTGAAAACACCTATGTGTGTAGTGTCAAATCCTTCCCTTTTACTACGAAGTAAAGGGACTATTTTTCTTGCAATAGTCTCTTCGTTTTCATATTTAAGGAAGTGTTATCATTATCCATAGAAACTGCTAAGACCCTCTATAGTAAGGATGCATAAAAATAAAGATTCACAAGTGAAGAATAGCTAAACGCTTTCCAATACAAGAGATAGCTGTGCTGCCATTGCAACACTGTAAAAAAGGTAATGATTATTTTTAAAGCAGACGACAGACTAAGGCGTTTTATATTCAATATTCTCCCATAAAAAAGATTATAGGTAACAAAAAATGCAGGCGAGACATAGTAGCCTCGCCTGCAATATATATAAATATGGTGTAAGATAACCCTTAAGCGAAGTTATCAAACATCAGGTTCTGTGCAGGTACGCCCAAGTCGTAGAGCAGACCTTCTACAGCCTTTGACATAGGACCAGGACCACACATGTAGTACTCGATATCCTCTGGAGCCTCGTGATCTTTCAGATAGTCGTTGTACATCACCTGATGAACGAAGCCAGCGGTATATTTCACACCAGCAGCATCGGCAGCTGGATCCGGACGATCGAGTGCCAAGTGGAAGTGGAAGTTCGGGAACTCCTTCTCCAGTCCAAGGAAGTCGTCCAGATAGAACACCTCGTTCAAGGCACGCGCGCCATAGAAGTAGTGCATCTCACGATCCTTCGTCTTCAATGTCTTGCACATGTGCATAATCTGAGCGCGCAGAGGAGCCATACCGGCACCACCACCAACCCAAATCATCTCACGCTTAGAGTCGAAGATTGGATGGAATTCTCCGTAAGGACCACTCATCTTCACCTTGTCGCCTGGCTTCAGACTAAAGATGTAAGAAGACGCGATACCAGGACTAACATCCATGAAGCCCACCTGTGGTTTTGGCTTGAATGGAGGCGTAGCAATACGTACGGTCAACATGAAGCGGTCACCCTCGGCTGGATAGTTAGCCATTGAGTATGCGCGGATGGTTGGCGTGTCGTTCTTGCACTTCAAGGTAAACAAGCCAAACTTCTCCCATGCTGGCAAGTACTCACCTAAAGACTCCTTATCAATGTCCTTGTCATAGTCCATATCGTAAGTAGGAATCTGGATCTGCGCATAAGAACCTGGGATGAAGTCCATGTGCTCACCTGGAGGCAGCTGTACGATGAACTCCTTGATGAACGAAGCCACGTTCTTGTTAGAGACAACGGTACATTCGTATTCCTTCACACCAAGGATGCTTTCAGGAATCTTGATAGAGAGGTCGTTCTTCACCTTTACCTGGCAACCCAGACGCCAGTGGTCTTGCTGCTGCTTGCGGGTGAAGTGAGAGGTCTCAGATGGCAGTATCTCACCACCACCTTCGAGCACCTGTACCTTGCACTGACCGCAAGAGCCCTTACCACCGCAGGCAGAAGGAAGGTGAACGTCGTTAGTCACCAATGTGTTGAGCAATGTGCTACCAGAGTTTACCTCCAGCACCTTGTCGCCGCCATTGATAGAAATCTTAACCATGCCTGAAGGTACCAAGTAATACTTGGCTACCAGCAGGATAATGACAAGCAGCAGGATGACTACAAGGAATACCCCAATGCTCGCTAATATTAAATTCATATCCATTGTATATTCCTTTCTTTTTTAGAGTTTCAAACCAGAGAAGCACATAAAGCCCATAGCCATCAAGCCTACGACGATGAACGTAATACCCAAGCCCTTGAGAGGAGCTGGTACGTCGGAGTAAGCCATCTTTTCACGGATAGCAGCCAAGCCAACGATAGCCAGCAGCCAACCGATACCAGAACCCAGCGCATAACCCAGCGCGTCAACCACACCACCGATATACTTGGGGTCACTTGGATTCAGACCAATGCGCTGCTGCATGAACAGTGAAGCACCCATGATGGCACAGTTCACTGCAATCAGTGGCAAGAAGATACCTAATGCATTGTAGAGTGAAGGACTGAAACGCTCCACCACCATCTCCACAATCTGTACGATAGCAGCAATCACGGCGATGAAAAGGATGAAGCTGAGGAAACTCAGGTCAACACCGGGAATCAAGGCGCCTTCTGCCAATACGTAAGTCTGCAGCAGGTAATTCACAGGCAGGGTAACCAGCAACACAAATGTAACAGCGGCACCCAAGCCTAAGGCAGTCTTTACATTCTTAGATACGGCAAGGTAAGAGCACATACCCAGGAAGAATGCAAATATCATATTGTCCACGAAAATAGAGCGGACGATTAAGCTAAAGAAATGTTCCATACTCTTTCAATTATTACTTTTCTTGCAATTCTTTATGGTGGGCACGCTGGTACCAAATGATACATGCCACGATGATCAGTGCCATCGGAGACATTACCATCAGACCGTTGTTCATGTAACCCAAATCCTTCAACCAATCATAGTTCAACAGGTTGAAACCAAGCAGGGTGCCTGAGCCGAAGATCTCACGGAACACAGCCACAATCACCAGAATCTTGGCATAACCCAAACCGTTGCCAACGCCATCCAGGAAAGACTCCCAAGGACCGTTCTGCATAGCAAACGCTTCCAGACGACCCATCAGGATACAGTTGGTAATGATCAGACCTACATACACAGACAGCTGAACGCTCACGTCGTAAGCGAACGCCTTCAGTATCTCACTAACGATAGTTACCAAGCTCGCAACCACCACCAACTGAATGACGATGCGGATGCGGTTAGGTACTGTCTTACGCAGCAGGGAAATCACCACATTGGCAAAAGCCGTGATGACTGTCACTGCCAGACCCATCACAATGGCTGGCTCCAACTTGCTACTTACTGCCAGTGCGGAGCAGATACCCAGTACCTGCACGGTAACAGGGTTGTTCAAGCCAAGAGGAGTCATGAACACTTCTTTATTTTTAGCTGAAAATAATGCTGACATATTCTTTCCTCCTCTTATTTATTAGTTAAAAATGCCTTATAGCTGTTCAGGCAATCCTTCAACATGGCGTCAACACCGTTAGAGGTCATGGTACCACCTGTGATACCGTCCACCTTGTTGGCATCGCCCTTAGCCTGTCCGCTCTTCACCACTTCGATGGCTACGTTGTCGCCACTCAGCAACTTCTTACCCTCGAACTGCTGCTGGAAAGCAGGATAGCTCTGAATCTCAGCACCCAGACCTGGTGTCTCGCTGGCATGAGAGAAATAAGCGCCATATATGGTATCCTTATCCTCGTTCACTGCCACATAACCCCAGATAGCGCCCCACAGACCTGCGCCATATACAGGGAACACATATTTTTTCTGACCGTCAATCTCAGCCTCGAATATGTGCAGCTGACCGTTCTTCTTGAAATCGTTCTCGAAGCTGGTCACGAACTTGCCCGTATAGTCGGTGAGCTGTCCGTTCTGGTACAGCTTGTCGGCCTTGACGTATTTATCATAGTCGGCTGCAGCGTCAGCTGATTCGCGAACGTTCAGCGCATACAGAATCTGCTTCTTGGTGTCCAACTCTACGTTAGCCTCCTGACGGCTGCTGAAGACAGAGTGAACGAAAGACAGCAGGAATGCCACAATAACAACCATTACCGCAGCATAAATGATAGTATAACTATTACTATTGGTATTCATTTTCTAAAACGGTATTAATTGTTAAACTCTTGCAGCTCGTTTCTCACGCTTGTTGATGTTTTTCTGTACTACACAGTAGTCAATCAGCGGAGCGAAGATATTCATCAGCAGGATAGCCAGCATCATACCTTCAGGATAACCTGGGTTGAGCACACGAATCACGATAGCCATCACACCAATGAGGAAACCATAGATATACTTGCCACATTCAGTGCGGGCAGAGGTTACAGGGTCGGTAGCCATAAACACGGCACCAAAGCAGAAACCACCCAGCACCAGGTGCTCATACCAAGGCATGTTGGCAATAGCGGTATCAGGACCGATGACATTGAACACCCAAGCCATCAAGGCACCGCCTACAAACACACTGCACATGGTCTTCCAGCTGGCAACGCCTGTCCAAAGCAGAATCACAGCACCGATAGCGATAGCTATTACACTGGTCTCACCAATGGAACCTGGGATGAAACCTGTAATCATATCCATGTTGAATGCGGGGAAGCCTGTTGCAGCAGAAGCCGTTGCAGCCTGTCCTAAAGGAGTAGCTACTGTCAGACCATCCACAGTCTTGCCCAAGCCTAAGATACTGTCACTTGATACCCAAACGGCATCACCTGACATCTTGGTAGGATAAGCAAAGAACAGGAATGCGCGGGTAATCAGTGCCACGTTAAACACGTTCATGCCAGTACCACCAAATACTTCCTTAGCGAATATCACGGCGAAAGCCGTTGCAATGGCCAGGATCCACAATGGGCAGTCGATTGGTACAATCAGTGGAATCAAGATACCTGATACCAGGAAACCTTCCTGGATCTCCTCGTTCTTCCACTGAGCCACGGCGAACTCGATGCCCAGACCTACCACATAAGAGACTATGATTTTTGGCAGCACAGCCAGGAAACCATAGATGAACATAGCCCAGAAGCCACCTTCTGCGCCAGTAGCAATAAAATGCTGATAGCCCACGTTGTACATACCGAACAACATGGCCGGAATCAATGCAATCACTACCAATGACATAATTCGTTTGCTGTCGATGGCATCATGAATATGCGTTCCGGATTTCGCGGTGCTATTAGGCACGAACATGAATGTTTCGAAGCCGTCAAACACAGAACGAAATGCGTGTAATTTGCCGCCTTCTTCGAAGTTCGGCTTTATCTTATCCAGATAATTTCTTAACGCGCTCATTATTAGTTTCTGTTTTTTATTTCCAATTTAAAACTTTAAGCCATTTCAGCACGAAGTGCGTCAAGCCCTTCACGAACGATGCGTTGTACCTCCACCTTAGAAGAGCATACAAACTCGCAAAGAGCGAAGTCTTCTGGAGCCACCTCATAGATGCCCAACGCCTCCATCTTGTCGATGTCACCGGCGATGATAGCCTTTACCAAATACTCAGGATAAATGTCCATCGGGAACACGCTGTCATATTCTCCTGACATAATCATGTGACGTTCACCACCCTTGATACGCGCGTCCATCACATATTCCTTCTTGCCCTGCAGCCAGCTGAAATAAGAGCGGCTGGTACTGAAGTCATTGATGCGAGGCATAATCCAGCCAAACATCTCATGCACTTCATCACCCTCAGGGATGACAGTCAGCTGAGCGTGGAAGGCACCCAGATAGCTACCTTCCGCATTCACCCGCTTACCGGTCAGCACATTGCCACTGATATAGCGCAGGTTCTTGCCGGTAGTCACATGTCCCTTGAACACGTTATCGAGCTTAGCGCCCACCGTCATCTTCACGTAGCAAGGCTTCAAGAATTCTGAGCCTGTGAGTGCTAAGGTGCGAGTCATATTCACTTTACCATTATTGAACAAACGTCCGATGAAGATGACATCCTCAGCACCGATGGTCCAAACTACCTCACCCTTTCTGACAGGAGCCACATGATTGATTTGCACACCCACATTGCCTGCAGGATGAGGACCATCAAATGCAGTGATGGTCACATTCTTTGCCTGCGTCAAAGCAACAGACTTCTGGGTCACACTGATGCCTAAGTAAACTTTGGTAATCCGAGCCAGTGCATCGAGACCAGTCTGGAAGTTAGCTTCCTCTCCCTTCAGCTGCAGCTCGAATTCGGGAGCCAAAGGAGCGCTGTCGAAAGCAGACACGAAAATAGCGCGTGGCGCATCTTCAGGATTAGCGATTACATCATACGGACGCTGACGCATAAATGCGAACAGACCTGCTTCCAGCAGAGCGGACTTTACCTGCCAATCCGTGAGGAGAGCCGGATCCTTCTTGCCAAAATCCACATACTGCTGTTCCCTGTCAGGAGCCACGATGATGTTCATCACCTTTCTACGTGCACCTCGCTCAACACTTGTAACTACGCCACTAACTGGCGAAACAAATTTCACTTCGGGGTGGTTCTTGTCAACAAACAAGGGTTCCCCTGCCAGGACATGCACCTGCTCTTTCACCACCACCTTAGGAGTGACACCGGTAAAATCATCGGGCACAAGAGAATATGCGTCCGATGCAGGTAAGGTTGTCACTTCATAGGCTGGCTTACCTTTCAGGTTAATATCCAGGCCTTTGCGTAACTTAATTACATTTGCCATGCGATTATATTAAAAATTAGTTTTCGATAATCTTTGCAAAAATAATGAATATTTGACAAATAAACGAAGTTTATTGGGTTTATTTCTTCCCTTTTTGTCATAAAAAATCAAAGAAGCCTCAAAGCGCATGGCTCTGAGGCTTCATAAAGTATCAATTAATTACATTGAAATCAAGCTTCTCTTTCAATGTACGCCAGCACATCGCCCTTGTTTACAGTAGCGCCTTGCTGTGAGCACACCTCAATAATCTTACCAGTAAAGTTAGCCTTCACCTCTACCTGCTCGCCCCACATGGTGGTGATATAGCAGAAATGATCGCCATCCTTGAACTTGTCACCGATGGCAGGAGCCATTGACGCGTTCACCACATCAATCTCCCACAGCACCTGACCGTCCACAGAAGCTGTAATAGGTTCAGCCTTCGCGCGCTTCATCTTCAAGATATCCTCTGGGTTGAAGCCCTGCTTAGCCATCGCCGCATCCTTGGCCTTCTGCACGTCAGCCTCAAAACGCTGCTTAGCCACACCGCTCTTGAATGGACGATACTGTTCTGGGTGCATAGCCAACTCGAACAACTCTTCATCGTCAGGACCAGCCTCCCAGCCATTCTCCTTCATCTCCTTGCGGAAGTCGTCCATATTGTCTGGATAAAGTGCCTGTACATCACCGGTAAAGAATTCCAGGCCCTGCTCCTTAGCCAACTCCTTGATTTCAGGAGCCACTTCACCTGGCAAATGACCGCTCTTGCCGAGAATCATACCCCAGATGCTCTTGTCGGTCAACAAGCTATAGCGAGGCTTGCCCTGAGCTTCTGCCACGATGTTCATCAAGGCAATATTCTTCACATACTGACTGAACGGGGTTACCAATGGAGGATAACCTACCTTAGGCCATACATATTCTACCTCGTCGAACAGGCGGACAACCACCTCATCGAGGGTCATTTCGGGTTTACCCTGTGCCTTCAGAGACATATTGATTACTGGCATCATACCCTTCATATCAGCCATCATAGAACCCATCATACCTCCTGGCAAACCGCACTTCAGCAGCAATGAAGTCATGTGCTTGTTGGTCGGATCCATGAAATAGCCCAAGAAGTCGTCGATAAACTCCTGAGTCAGGGCACGAGCCTCCATATAAGCCTTCATATTGATATCCTTCACCTTGAAGCCGGCATCCTTCAGCATAGCCTGAATGGTAATCACGTCTGGATGAACCTTACCCCATGACAGTGGTTCCATAGCAACGTCAATCACATCCACACCAGCCTCTGCCACTTCCAGCATGGAAGCTACAGAGAGACCAGGACCGCTATGACCGTGATACTGTACGATAATCTCAGGATGGCGTTCCTTGATATTCTTGGTCAACTGACCCAGAGACCATGGACGACCGATACCTGCCATATCCTTCAAGCAGATTTCCTGCGCGCCTGCTTCAATCAGCGTATCAGCCAGTTTGGTATAATATTCAACAGTGTGAATCGGAGAATATGTGATGCAAAGGGTTGCCTGTGGGGTCATGCCGCCTTCCAAGGCATATTTAATTGACGGAATAATGTTGTTGGCATCGTTCAAACCATCAAAGATACGAGTGATATCTACACCTTGGGCATGCTTAACCTTATACCTCAGTTTACGCACATCCACAGGACATGGATACATACGCAACGCGTTCAAGCCACGGTCCAACATGTGCGTCTTGATGCCAGCCTCGTTGAAAGGCTTGGTGAAAGCACGAACAGCTAAG
>JAGCCV010000070.1 GCA_017651505.1 Bacteroidaceae bacterium
AACAGAGAAAATACCACTCCGCCAACTCTTTGGAAAACCTAACTACAATATTGTCAATGAACTTGATGGTTCTACAGAACCGACTTTGTTTTAATTGTTAAACTTATATAAACCGTCCGGAACTTTTACCGGACACACATGGCGTTTGAAGGTAAATAGAAAGGAGCCACTCTTTATAAGCAGCTCCGTTCAGGTTTCAAGTTTCAGGTTCCATGTTTCATGAACTCACGGCAGATCGCTCATATCCCTGCGAATAGAATTCATGGCATCACTGGGACAAAGCCGTCCGCTAGATACGATTCGCTGGTCACGGACCTCAAGTCCCAACTCGGATATTCCCAGGATCTTGGCAGAGGGCCACTGCTTACGGGCCAGTAAGAGCACACTGATAAGCTCGGGGCGGCTGAGGCCTGCGGCACTGATGATATGGCTGTGTCGGAAGTCAGACACACGGCTGTTACGAATAGCAAGAACAGCGTCTTCCAGATAGCTTTCATTGACTAAGATATATTTTACAAGTTTCATTATTTTATAGCTTCATTAGTGTCCACTAAAAATTTATATATAGGTCTTTGAAAATATTGATAGTTAGATAGTTAGGAGGTGTTTGAGGAGTAAACGGTTTTGAATCGTAACTTTGTCTGTAAATCAGGCAGTTATGCATAATCAATCATACGTTTTTGCTCAATTAGCTTCGCATCTTGACAGGAACAAGTTCAACTATCTCGTCCGTAAGTATCAGGGTGACAGCTACATAAAGGTCTTCTCGTGCTGGAATCAGCTCAAAGTTCTTATGTTCGGTCAACTGTCGAGACGCGAAAGTTTGCGGGACCTGATGGTTGCTGTTAAGGCGCACAGCGGCAAGGCTAAGTTCCTCGGTTTTGGGGACTCGGTGACCCTTAGTAACCTGGCAAAAGCGAACCAGAACAGAGACTATCGCATCTTTGAAGAGTATGCCTACCACATGGTGGAACTCGCTCGTAATCTGAAAGATACGACGATATTCAACCTTGGTGGAACGGTCTATGCCTTCGATTCTACGACCATCGAACTCTGCCTTGCGGTCTTCTGCTGGGCCAAGTTCCGGAAGAAGAAAGGCGGGATAAAAATCCATACTCTCTACGATGTTGAAGCTCAAGTACCGACTTTTTTCCATATTACTACAGCGTCCGTCCATGACTCCCAAGTGATGAAGGAGATACCGGTTGAGACCGGATCTTACTACATCTTTGACCGTGCGTACAACTTCTTTTCTCAACTCTATCGCTTCCATTGTGCCGGCGCCTTCTTTGTCGTAAGGGCTAAGAAGAACCTCCAGTACAAGGTGGTCAAATGGAAGAGAAGGATGCCCCAAAACGTATTGTCGGACTCGGTTGTAAAACTTACCACGTACAAGAGCCGCAACGATTATCCGGAGCAACTCAGACGCGTTGAGTACTACGACGAGGAACAAGACAGACACTTTGTTTTCTTGACTAACGCAATGGATATCACCGCATTAGAAGTTGCGCTCCTGTATAAGAACCGCTGGTCCGTGGAGCTGTTCTTCAAATGGGTGAAGCAGCACTTGAAGATCAAGAAGTTCTGGGGAGACTCCGAAAACGCAGTTAGGATCCAGATCTATACGGCGATTATCAGTTACTGCCTGGTAGCCATTGTCCATCACAAGATGAAGCTTGAAACGTCCGTTTACAATGCCCTCCAAGTACTGGGAATCTCGCTGACCGACACGACTCCTCTGGATGACCTCTTCAACAAATCTAACCTCATTATTGACAAAGAACTTGACGGGTTCTATGAACCCACGTTGTTTGATTTTTAACTTTTAAAACCGTCCACAACTTTTAGTGGACAGCAATGTTATAGCTTAAAAGTTTAATTGTTTAAGAGTTTAAGGGTTACTGAATTCTGAGAGCGTTCTCCACAGAACACTTGCCGTAGCCAAGTTTGCCGTTACGCATACCCAGCAGTATAGTGCGGCGGTTCTTCTCTTTGGAGACATAGCTCACGTGAATGAAAGTAGGATAGAGGATCAGCTGGTCGTAGTCAATCGCGTCATTCTGGATGATCATGCGGAACGCCTTGATAAGGAGTTCGCGGGAACTGAGCCCTTTGAGACGCTGACCCCAGCCAATGTAGAAATCAGTTGCCTGACCGGCCATGTGCTGACTGCGCTCGGAAGCATGAGCCAGGATGTCATTGAGAGCTTTGGTGCGGAAACCGCTGGTGATGACCACCGGCAACTGCAACGCCTCGCGGAGGGGCTCCAGCGTGTTCTCACACAACCGCTTCAAGTTGTCCACAGCCTCTGCAGGCGGAACATTTGCAATCACGTGCTTGCGAGCCGTAGGACTCTCGGTGAACTCAAGCAGCGAGAAGTGCGGAGTGAACATTTCATTTTTCATAAGAGTTCATTTTTATTGTTATACATCGTGTTATTTATCGCGTGAAACCTACCTTCACTGACTTACCCGGGATGCAGTTCAGAACTGATTTCGAGTGCAAGTTTAGGCTAGGAGGATCCCTCTTAAAAATCACTTCGAATTATTAATTCAAGTATTTTTTCAGACGCTGATACACAGAGAGTTATAGATGAAAGTGATTGGCAATCGCCTCTTTTCACATTGCCGGAGATGGCCATCACATGAATAATCACTATCTTTACCAGAAGAGAATATGTACGAAGAGACAAAACATATAACTGCACGTCTGCAAGTGCTTGAGTTCTTGATGACTCAGGCGAATCTTGCAGACCTTTTCCGTCATACTGACATACTCCTGTTTGTGATGTATGCCCAGAATGTGGCGGAAGGGGTAACTACGCAGTATAAGCGAATGTCGGAGGATCTTGATATAAGTTTCTATGTCAGTTTCCCCTTTGATGAGTGGCTACGCAAAATCCAGAACTGGAAGGAAAAGCTGAACAAGCCGGAATTCCAGTTGGAGCATGATATTGCCATAGGCGAAGGTCGTGCATTGCGGTTGAGAACACTCATGGAGAAGTTGTGCGATAGGAACGCTACCTCTGATAATACGACAAAGCTGGAGCATCCGTATGGTAAGATAGCCAACAAGCCATACCATGAGTCTATCGTAGATTTGGAGAAAGCGCTGGATTCTCTCAAAACAAATCTGAGCAATCTGGCCATACTGCCATTGAAGACATCTAAAGAAGTACGCAGCAAGGCTCTGAGGGAATATCTTAGCAACGCCAGTAAGAAAGAATCCATTCAGACAGAACTGCAGGAATACCAGTACTTCTGCAGAGCCAAGCGTAATACGTCCGTTATCCGTCAACTCCTTTATCTGAAACAGCGGATACTGGTTCTTGTAGGGAATGATGAACTTGCAGGCTTGGATATTTCTGAGAGCGAGCGGAATGAACTGTTGGGTGGACTGAAGAACATCTTTGAGGAGAATGAAATTAACCCTGCACCCAAGTATATCCCGGCAAATGCCCAGCCCTGGGCTAATGATGAACTGTTTGCCAAGGCCTTGTTTTTTGTAGACTTGAAAGCCGGTCAACATTTCCCAGTTTTGAATGAGGATAATATCGTTGACTACCTTGTGCGCAAGGACGTAACTCTGAGTGACGGTGAGGAAGAGCATATTCAAACCTTGCTTCTCTTGATGGTGGCCATGTGCGGACAACTGGAGGGCACACTAAAGGAGAGATTTGACAATACAGCAACACAGTCTCTTGATATTCAACAAAGGATTAACCGTGTACTCAAGAAGGTGGAGTATTACAATACCCGCTTGTTGCCTTGTATGGCATACGGTAAGACCGTTGCTGACTTGAATGAGTTGTTCCATCGTTGGTTCTCAACAAAGATTGACGTCTCGTTAAGGGAGCCACAAGAGCAGTTGCTATACTTACTGGAGGACGGCCTTGACAAGATCAAAATGGAAACGTACGTCCATTTGCTCCGTGAGGCTGCTGACTTGAATCTGTTCAAGAAAGCTACGCCTTTCAGTGACAAACTGTATGAAGCCCTGTCTCACGTAGAGAGTAGGGAAGATGAAGATTTCCCAATTGCCGGGCCATCATTCAACAAGTATTTCAGAAATCCGGATTTCTGTAACGAAGAGAAGTGGACAGAGGCAGCCAAAGTTTTAAAGGCTGTCCGTAAAGACTACATGGAAGGAGAATAACGAGTATGGGAAAGCCGTTTAATAGCGAGTTGGAAAAACTGCAGGACACCATTAAGTGGGCTGAGAGGCAGGATGTGACACGTCTTGCCAAGTTCCTTTTCGCTGATGATAAGCGTGTTCCACTGGTTTGCGTTGGATCAGGTGGTTCTCTAAGTGCCTGCCATTTTGCAGCTCAGCTTTCACAGCAGCGCAATGGTGTTCTTGCAGAGGCAATGACTCCGCTACAGTTGATGTATGCCGGTAAGGATATTATTAGAGATAGCAAACTGCTTTTCCTGAGTGCCAGCGGTAAGAACAAAGATATTCTGAATGCCATCAAGTATGGCGTGAAGTATAACGAGACAGGCATGATGAGCCTGACCCTCAGAAAGAATAACCCTACTGAGGAACTGCTACAGCAGTACCCCAAGGTACAGCGTTGGAGTGAGGATATACCTACTGAGAAGGACGGCTTTCTGGCCACCAACTCACTGGTCGCAACATTCACACTGTTAAGCCGCAGTTATGACCCGGTTCCTGTTAGCAAAGGAATCTCACAGAATGGTACATATTCCAAGAACTATGAATTTGACCTTTCTGCTATTCAGAACTTCTTGGTGCTATATGGAGCCGCAGGTGAACCCGTAGCATGGGATATTGAATCTAAGCTTACTGAGGCAGCTTTAGGTTCTGCTTTGCTAAGCGACTATCGTAACTTTGGTCATGGCCGTCATCATTGGTTTGCCAAGCGCAAGGAGAACTCTTGCATTATTGCACTGATAAGTCCTGTAGAAAAGGAGTTGGCAATTAAAACCATCAAGAGCCTGCCTGTGGATGTTCCAGTCATTTATATTGAGACTGAGTTAGAATCACCTCAGGCATCTATAGATATGTTGCTTAAGGCATTCATCTTTGTCCGTGATTTAGGCGTAGCCCGTGGCATTGACCCCGGACGTCCGGGTGTTCCTGCTTATGGACGTTTGCTTTATAACTTGGATTATTACAAGCTTACTAACCGCATACTGCCTAAGGAGAAGACTATAGATGTTGCGGTACGCCGTAAATTGGGGGATGCAGGAAAAGAGAATGCAGCCTTGTGGGAGCATTACAGTCAGGCTTGCAAACGTTTTGTAAAACAGCTGAACAAAGGTAAGTTTACAACGGTTGCATTTGACTATGACGGTACTTTGTCTGCAAAGGACCGTAAGAGTAGATTCACTAACGAGCTTTGCGATGACATCAAGGATGCATTATTGCCATTATTGGAGAATGGTGTGCAGATTATCGTTGCAACAGGACGAGGTAAATCAGTAGGGGACTCTTTTATGAACTCCTTTGACCAAAAATACTGGCCGCAGATAAGAGTGGGTTATTACAACGGGGCTTGCCCATTGCCACTTGGCGAAGAAGAAAAGCTCAAAGCATGGAAGAAAAAGCCTTTTGACAGCGAGTTGAAGGTTTTAAGTGATGAATTACAGCGACGTTTACCAGAGAACTGCATTCAGTATGAATTGACAGCACGTAATCTGCAGTTGTCAATAGAAGAAGTGACATCTGATTCTGATGCAGATCTTCTATACAATACTTGTCGTGAAATCGTCTGGGACAAACAGCTCAAGGGCATTCGCGTATGGCGCAGTAGCCATAGTATGGATATCGTGGTTTACCACGAAGTGAGCAAACTGAATGTGATTGAAAACCCCGATACGACCCTCTGTATAGGTGATTATGGCAGTGTAGAAGGTAACGACTACGAACTGCTTACAAGCCGTGCTTCACTGAGCGTTGATAAAGTGTCAAAGAATGCAGACAGTTGCTGGAACATAGCACCTTCTGGTGTATATGGTCTGGACGCAACGCTCTATTACCTAAACCGTCTCACTGTAAAGGACGGAGTCATTAAATGTAAGTTTAACGTATGAACAGCAACTTAGCCAACCAATTACTTGCTAGCATCATGAAGTGGGATGCCCAGACTTTGGCATCTGAGCGTGCTGCTTTGGAATTCATGGGCAGCATGAAATATGATGGCTATGACCGCTACATGCCTGGTATGCGGTTCATGAGCAGTTTGGTGCAGTGGTTGAATGATATTGATGAGGCTGACCGTGATGAAGCGTTCAAGTTTATTAAGGAGCGGCTTGTATTTATTTCTTCTACTCAGATGAACTATCTGGTGGATTTGCTGTACGACTCAAAGATCCGTCCTTCATTGTTGGATATGGCCACATCAGAAACTGGGATGAGATCTTACATGCGCTCTAATGCGAAGGTACGTGAACGATTTGAGATAGAGAAACGCTCCTCGTTAGTGATTGGCTTAAGTGACGGAGCACATACTGATATTCTGCGTCGTAGCGCCCAGTTCAATAATGAGCAAGTGCTTACAAACTACTATCCTGACGGTAAGAAACTAAAGGATATGTTGGAGGCACTCCGTAAAGATGAAAAACTCAAAGGGATAGAGAATCCATATTTCCATAGGGTATTCTTGATAGATGATTTTACCGCCAGCGGCAAGAGTTTTATCCGCTTTGAGAACGAGGATGGTAAGTATCATGGCAAACTCAAAAAGATTATTGATGAGCTTTGCACCATTGGCTATCCTGAAAGAGGACAGAAAGTTGAGCACTTAAGCTACTTACTGAAACCTGATCTGGACGAAATACAAATAGATATATTGTTCTGTATAGCCACAGAAAAAGCGATAACCAATATCAAAACTGCTCTTGATGCTTATTTGGCTGTGAAAGATACACCAAGAAAGGTTACATATACCATCCATGTGGTTCAGGTTCTTGAAGATAAACTCTCAGATGATATTAAATCAGACAAGAATCTGGTTGATGTATTGAAAAAAGAGAAGCATTTTGTCAAGGATGCTGTTTTGTCTAAGAGCTACTCTGTAGGAAAGGATGACAATCCTTGGTTGGGATTTGATGAATGTGCACTACCTGTAGTGCTGGCGCACAATACGCCCAACAACTCACTGCCTATTATTTGGCAAGATGCTGAAAGATTCCATGGTCTGTTCCCCCGTATAAGCCGCCATTGATCGTATGAATATTTATAAGAATCCATTTGCCATACGAGCCTCTGAGCGAATAGAGACTGACGAGATGTTCTTGGAACTGTTCTCGTCAGAGCCTTTGGTTCATTTGGAAGAGAAAAATGATCAAGGAAAGCTATGGGGTTGTGTAACCAGCATACTAAGCTCTCCCGGAGCTGGAAAAACCACCTTATTACGTCTCTTCTCACCCTCAATACTTCAACGTATAACAGAGCGCAATAGTGCTTATAAGAAGTTGAAGAAACTGGATGTGATTGACAGCGAGCGAATCAAGAAGTGTGGAGTCTATCTCCAGTTGGGACGCGACTATGAGTTTTTGGAGGATGATGCCTTGTTCAATGAAGTTGAGCAGAAACGGGTATTTCTTTCTCTGCTGAATGCACGTATAGTGCTTGCAACCCTTAAGAGTTGCATGTCGCTTGCCGGTATCAAGTATACGGCGCTGGATCAGATTACGTACTCCCCAGAAGAACTGGTTCCTGAGTTTGGTGACTTCAAGGCTGAGTTCACTGGTAAGGAACTGCTGGACTGGGCAGCAGAACAGGAACGTAGAATTTGTGAGTTCCTGGATAGTTTCGTGATGCCAGATGAAGGCATCCAAGGCAGTAACAGCCTGTTCGCCCTAAAAGCCATGAAGGCTTCGTGGTTTACATACAAGGGTGAGCGGCTATGTGATGAGTTTATTTTTCAGATAGATGATGGTCACAAACTGACTAAGAAGCAGAAAAAGACCATCCGTGAAGAGGCTGTTGAATTGCGTTTACCGGTTACTCTTTGGATAGCGGAGCGTTTGGAAACCCTCTCCACAACAGATATTTTGAGTGACAAGAATATCAAAGACAGGGATGACCAGACCATTCATCTGGAAAACGCCAAGAAGGGTATTTTCAACCCGATGGTGAAGAATATCTCCACATTGCGCAGCGCATTCTCTACAGACGGAATCATTCTCGCCAGCGCACTGGCCAGTGATACGACTATCAATTACAAGGCCCTCTACAATGAGGCTAGTAAGAAATACCAATCTCAACTGGAAAAGCTGTATAACTACGATAACTATCAGGAATGTGTTGCAGCTATCAATACGCAAGACCCCTATGAGCGTGTGCTCAATATGAGGGCATTGTTGATGCATGCATCCCGCCAGGGTTCGGGTGGCGTTATGAATCTGTTTGGTTATACCGCACAGGACTTGGAGTGGATAGTTGGTCCGTTGATGCCAATGGTTAAGGAAGTAATGCCAGGGGAAATAGCAAAGTTGCCTCAGTATTATGGATTCTCTACTTTGATAGATCTGGCAAGTCAAAACGTAGAGCAATTCCTAGACTTGTCGGCCAAGATGTATGAGCTGCTTGTCGCAAAGAAGATTTCTGATCCATCTCACTATGTGCTGACAGCAGAGGAACAGGATGGTATTATTAGAGAGTTTGCAAAAAACCGTTTGGAAGATATCAAGCGTTTGCCCAGAGGGAATAAGATATATGGGTTCTTGATGCATTTGATTGATTTCTGCCTTGAAGTGACCTTCACGCCCAGCTATTCCTATAGGTCTGTTACAGGTTTTGCTGTGAAAGAAGAGAATTCCGGTAAATGGGGTAAAGACGGTTTCTGGTTCCAAGAAGAAGCTAATGATGAGTTGTCAACAATCTTAAAAGACTGCCTTTCCTATAATTTCCTGATGAAACAGGGAATCACCCAAGGAAAGAAAGACCAGAAATGGACTATATTCTACTTGAATAGTTGGTTGTGTGCCTATGCTCATCTGCCGCTTGAACGTGGTGGTTGGCGCCCCCTTACTCTTCATAAACTGAATTCGTGGCTATGAATAAGCGTTGGGAATCATACGTAATGTATCACCAGAATCAAGATCTGGTGAAGTTTTGGAAGGAATACTATCAGGACAAACCTGACGCTAAAGTTTTGTTCCTGCTTGGAAAGGGTTTTGACCCTCGTATGAACAATATTCTGAAACTCTTCTTGGAAAACAATCCCGGGCGGAAATTGGACAGTGTCGCTTTTGACTTCCCTAGTGAAAAAGACCCAGAGGAGAACCAGAAATTATACGAGATTAATACCAAGAAACTGGATGCGCTGAAGGAATTGTATGGCTTTGGCTATGAAGTGTTAACCATTGACGGCACATTACCATGGGATAAACGAATAGCTCAGATGTGCCGGAAGGTCATTGATAAAGACCTCAACGAGTATAACGATGTCATACTGGATGTCAGTTCACTTCCTAGAGCATTCTACTTCAATATTGCCAAGGCCTTATTCAAGAAGATGGAGGGCGACAAGAAAAAGAACTTGTTCTTTGCTGTGTCAGAAAATGTAGATATTGACGAGCAGATAAAGAAGACTCCGGTAAATGAGAACATTGAACCCTTGGTGGGCTTCCGTTCTATGTCCAGCCGTGAGGCTAATCTGGATAGAATCAATATTCTGATCAGTCTGATGGGAGAACAGAACATCGATATTCTGAGGAGTATCTACAATCACTTCCAACCATCAGATATGTTCCCTGTTTTGCCGTTTCCGTCGAAAGACCCACGGCACTCAGACTATCTGATGCTAACGTATCACGACTTCTTTACAGAAAAACAGTTTACAGAGCCTCAGAACATAACTTACGCTGATGAGCAGAATCCATTTGAGTTGTACCGTATTGTATCCAATATGATACAGGCTCATCAAGCTACCTTCAAACCTATTAGCGACCATGTTTGCTTTGGTATTGCATTGCTAACAAGTAAATTGTTGTCTTTAGGTGCTTTGCTTATAGGTTTGGAATACAACAAGTGTGTGGCTATCTATAATGTGAGTTCAACGAACTATGAGATAGAAGATGCCGGAAAATTTGAGCAAATCAACCAGACCAGTGAACCCTTCCTTCTTTGGATAACAGGCGAGGCATACAATGAGAATTGAGTGATTTTCCACCTAAACAGTGTTAAGTATTGAAGAAAATTCGCTATATGTTGAGAAGTTTTTGTACTTTTGCAGAAAATTCTAATTATGGAGAGAATAAAACGTAATGACTATATAGCACAAGTTACCAGCTTACTGGGCAAAGGAGAGGCTGTGGTGCTGACCGGACACAGGCGTGCCGGAAAGAGCTGCATCATGGAGTTGCTCTCTGATGAGTTGAGTGTTGATGGCCATGTGGTTTATATCGATATGGAGGACCCCGCGAACGCAGACTTGACATCGTTCCGCGAATTGTCGGAGAAGATTAAAGCTGGCGTGGTGGAAGGTCGCCGCAACTATGTGCTGATAGACGAAGTGCAGGAGGTTGAGGAGTTTGAGAAAGCCTTGCGCTACTGGGTGAAGCAGGACGGTGTGGACGTTGTGGTGACGGGCAGTAACGCGGCCATGTTGTCGAGCGACATTGCCTCGTCGTTTGCAGGCCGCTATCATCGTGTACATGTAAGCAGTCTGGACTATAGGGAGTTCCTTCAGTTCTATGGTTTGGAAGATTCTGACAACGCTTTTTCGCAGTATCTGCGCTGGGGAGGACTGCCATTCCTTTATCGTATTCCATTGGAAGATGAGCGTACCAGAACGGAGTATCTGGGCAGCATCTATGACACGATATTTGTGAAGGACATTGTCCGCCGCAAGAACGTCCGTAATGTGTCGCTTTTGGACAATCTGGCCCGCTTCGTGGCAGACAATAGCGGTAAGGTGTTTTCTGCCAACAGTATAGCCAAATACCTAAAGGGCAGCAGCCTGGCTGTTTCAGCAAACACGGTGGGAGAGTATGTGGATGCCCTTTGCGATACGTATATGATTGACCGTGTGAAACGCTACGACATCAAGGGAAAGAGTGTTTTTGAGCAGCAGGACAAGTACTATTTTGAGGATTTGGGCCTGCGTAACTACCTGTGTCGCGACAAGCGCAGCCTGGATATGGAGAAGGTGCTGGAGGGAGCCGTCTATCTAAAGCTCAAACGCAGCGGCTATGATGTATATGTGGGACAACTGAATGGAAAAGAGATTGACTTCGTGGCTCGTCGGGGCGACGAGTTGATCTATGTTCAGGTGGCCTTGCAGGTGAGCGGCGAAGAAACTTACGAGCGTGAGTTTGGCAACCTGAA
>JAGCCV010000071.1 GCA_017651505.1 Bacteroidaceae bacterium
ATGCGCAAACCCCAATTCGAACTCAGCACGAGCAATGCGATCGTTGATGACCTCAGGCGTTTCGGTGCCTCGTTTCTCCAATCGGCTACGCAACGTTTCAATCGAAGGAGGTTGGATGAATACACTCAACGCACGATCGCCATAATATTTCTTGATATTGACGCCACCTTTCACATCCACATCGAATACCACATTCTGTCCGGCTTCGGATTGCTTCTCCACTTGTGCCTTCAAGGTGCCATAGAAACGGCCCGGATATACTTCTTCATACTCCAAGAACTCGTCATTGTCAATGCGGTGACGGAAATCCTCGGGTGTCAGGAAGAAGTACTCCACCCCATTCTGCTCTTTACCTCTGGGAGCACGACTTGTAGCACTTATCGAAAAAGCCAGCTTCAGCTCTGGATGTTCCTCCAAAAGGTAGTTGATAATCGTGGACTTACCACTACCCGACGGAGCACTAAAGATAATCAACTTTCCCATAATTACATCACATTCAATACTTGCTCCTTGATTTGCTCCAACTCGTCTTTCATCTGCACCACAATACGTTGCATCTCTGCTTGATTACTCTTGCTACCCAAAGTATTGATTTCACGTCCCATTTCCTGAGCAATAAAGCCCAACTTCTTGCCTTGACCATATTTGCCTTCCATTGTCGAAATGAAATATGCAAGATGATTGGAAAGACGTTGCTTCTCTTCGTTGATATCGAGCTTCTCGATATAGTAGATGAGCTCTTGCTCCATGCGGTTCTTATCATAGTCAACAGGCAACTTCGACAAGGCATCAAGAATACGTTCCTTAATCTTTGACACACGTTCTTTTTCATAAGGCTCAACGGAAGCTAACAAATCGCCTATGCGACTGATGTTTGCTCTGAATTTCTTATCCAATGCCTCGCCTTCTTGTTGGCGGAAATCCAACAAATGCCGTACGGCTTCCTTCACGCCTTCAAACACGGCATTCCACTCTTCCTCAGTCACTTCCACTGCTTCATCTTTAGTGGACATTACATCAGGCATCCGCAACAAGGTAGCAAACCAATCTTGCGGAGCAGGAATACCCGTCTCCTCCACTATTTCTGACAAGCGCTTATAATAAGCCGCCATCGTGCTTTGATTAATGGGAACCATTACATCAGCAGCGTCTTTTTTCTCAATCCACAAGGCAAAATCCACCTTACCACGCTCTGCTTGCTGGGCAATATAGTTACGAATCTCCATCTCTTTCTCCCTATATAGTGATGCCACACGAGTTGAGAGATCCATCGCTTTACTGTTAAGCGATTTAATCTCAACATTAACCTTCTTATCGGGTAATTCGACAATTGTCTTGCCGTAGCCCGTCATTGATAGAATCATAACACACTTTTTTTGTTCAAACTGATGCAAAAATAAAGGAATATTTTAAGATGTGGAAATAAAAGACTAAATTTGTTGGCGGAAATAGAAAAGTAAGCTGAATATGTCGTGTATTTTACATATCGAGACTTCTACCGAGGTGTGTTCTGTGGCTGTAAGTCAAGACGGAACCAACATCTGGCACGAAGAAGACTACAGCGGGCCGAACCACAACACACAATTGGGTGTCTATGTTGACGAAGCTCTTTCATTTGTAGAAAGTCATGCCATTCCCTTGGATGCTGTGGCCGTTAGCTGTGGCCCGGGCTCTTATACAGGCCTTCGCATCGGCGTATCGATGGCCAAGGGAGTATGTTATGGCAGAAACGTAAAGCTGATTGGCATCCCCACCTTGAAATTACTGTGTGTGCCTGTTTTACTGAGACAGGAACTGCCTGAAGACGCTCTGCTTTGCCCCATGATTGACGCTCGAAGGATGGAGGTTTATGCGGCCATTTATGATAGGGCGCTCCGAACAGTAAGGGACACGAATGCTGATATCGTGGAAGCTGATACTTATAAGGCTTTTCTTGACGAGCATCCTGTGTATTTCTTCGGGAATGGAGCCAACAAGTGCAAGGAAGTGCTGGGCAATCATCCTAATGCTCATTTTATCGACGATATGCACCCTGTTGCCAAATGGATGTTCCCCTTAGCAGAAAAAGCCATTGCAGAGCAGGATTTCAAGGATGTGGCCTACTTTGAGCCTTTCTATTTGAAGGAATTTATTGCTACGGTAGCGAAGAATCCGCTGGTTAATTGATAATTGATAACTAATAATTGAGATAATGAAATATAACACTCAACAAAAGAAGATGGCGCTCCCTGAATACGGACGCAGTGTACAGAATATGGTGGATTATGCGGTGACAATAGAAGACCGTGCTGAGCGCCAATGGTGTGCGGAGACAATCATACATATCATGGAAAGTATGTTCCCTAACCTGAAAAACGTACCCGATTTTGAACATAAGTTGTGGGATCATTTGGCTATCATGTCTGACTTCAAGCTCGACATCGACTATCCTTTTGAGACCATCAAGCCTGAGAACCTGAAGGTGAAGCCTGACCCTATTCCCTCAAACGAAAAGAGAATGCGCTACCGTCATTATGGCAGGTTATTGGAGAACCTCATCCAGAAGGCTTGCGAAATAGAAGAAGGCGATGAGAAAAACAACCTCTTGGCATTGATAGGCAACCACATGCGCAAAGACTATATCACTTGGAACAAAGACTCGATTGACGACCAGAAGATAGCTGACGACCTCAAAGAACTGTCGGATGGCAAGTTGCACCTTAACGAAGACGTCTTGGCTTTAATGGCTGAACGCATGGAGAAGAATTATCGCCAGCAACGTACGGTGCAGAAGAATATGGCACCCCAAAAACAGAACAAGAACAAGAAACAAAAATAAGTATGGCTTCATTCGTGATTGAAGGCGGACACCGCTTAGAAGGAGAAATCTACCCGCAAGGCGCCAAGAACGAGGTGCTACAGATTATCTGTGCCACATTGCTGACCGCTGAGGAGGTGACTGTTCACCATGTGCCTGACATCCTGGATGTGAATAACTTGATTCAGCTGATGCGCGATATGGGGTCGGAAGTGAAGAAGGTGGGCATTGACTCTTATAGTTTCAAAGCTGCCAACATCGACTTAAACTACCTGAACAGCGACGAGTTCCTGAAGCGAAGCGCCTCTTTGCGAGGAAGCATCATGCTGGTGGGCCCTATGGTGGCTCGTTTTGGTAAGGCATTTACGCCCAAGCCTGGTGGTGACAAAATTGGTCGTAGAAGACTCGACACTCATTTTATCGGTATTCAGAACTTGGGAGCCGACTTCAAGTACAACGCCAATCAACGCACCTATGAGATTACAGCCAAGAAGCTGAAAGGCACCTATATGCTGTTGGACGAGGCTTCTGTTACTGGTACAGCCAACATCGTGATGGCAGCTGTCTTGGCAGAAGGCACTACCACTATCTACAATGCGGCCTGCGAGCCTTATATCCAACAACTTTGCCGTATGCTTAACAGTATGGGTGCTCGCATCAGTGGCATTGCTTCCAACCTGCTCACCATCGAAGGGGTGAAAGAGTTGCATGGTACGGTGCATACGGTATTGCCTGATATGATTGAGGTAGGTAGTTTTATCGGTATGGCGGCAATGACACAAAGTCAGCTTACCATCAAGAATGTATCTTACGAAAACTTGGGTATTATCCCCAACAGCTTCAGTCGCTTAGGCATCCAGTTGGAACAACATGGCGATGATATATTTGTCCCTGCTCAAGAGAGCTATCAGATTGAATCGTTTATGGATGGTTCTATCATGACCATCGCAGATGCGCCTTGGCCAGGACTTACCCCCGACTTGCTGAGTGTGATGCTGGTGGTAGCCACACAAGCTAAGGGTAGCGTACTGATTCACCAGAAAATGTTTGAAAGTCGTCTGTTCTTCGTGGATAAGCTCATTGACATGGGGGCACAGATCATTCTTTGTGACCCACACCGTGCTGTGGTGATTGGGCACAACCACCAGCTGCGACTGAAAGGTGGAAATATGACCTCGCCAGATATTCGTGCTGGTATCGCCCTGCTTATTGCTGCCATGAGTGCCGACGGTATTAGTCGCATTCATAACATCGAGCAGATTGACCGAGGCTATCAGAATATTGAAGGACGATTGAACGCTTTGGGCGCAAGGATTACGAGAATATGATCAAAGCAGAGGACGTATATAGGATTGGCATCATCAACAAGCCCCATGGGGTACATGGCGAGTTGCTGTTCTCCTTCGATGATGATATCTTCGACCGAGTGGATGCCGACTATATCGTATGCCTGATGGATGGCATCTTGGTACCTTTCTTCTTTGAGAGCTATCGCTTTCGGAGCGATTCAACGGCATTGATCAAATTGGAAGGTATTGATACCGAACAACAAGCCAGGCGCATGAACAATGTGGAGGTGTATTTTCCTAAGGAGCATGCCGAAGAATTGGATGACGACGAACTGACTTGGAACTATTTTGTGGGATTCCAAATCTATGATATTAATAAAGGTGAGATAGGCAAGGTGACAGATGTGGATGACTCCACCATCAATACGTTGTTTGTGGTAGATCATAAGGGTACTGAGGTGTTGATACCTGCACAAGAAGACTTCATAGTAGAATTGGATCGTGAAGCTAAAGTTATTCGAATGGATTTGCCAGAAGGGTTATTAGAATTATGAAGAAGAGAATCGCGATATTAGGTTCAACAGGCTCTATCGGAACACAAGCGTTGGAGGTGATAGAGGAACATAACGACCTTTATGAAGCCTATATCCTTACCGCCAACAATCAGGTGGACAAGTTGATAGAGCAAGCTAAGAAATATCAGCCAGAAGCAGTCGTGATTGCCAACGAGCAACACTATCCTGTGTTAAAAGAAGCATTATCCGGCTTGCCCATCAAGGTATATGCAGGAGCCAAAGCCTTAGAGGAAGTGGTGCAAGACACACAAGTGGACATGGTGCTCACAGCCTTAGTAGGGTTCTCGGGGTTGCGCCCCACGATTAGTGCCATTCGTGCAAAAAAGCCCATTGCGTTGGCCAACAAGGAAACGATGGTGGTGGCTGGTGAGCTCATCAACCAGCTATGCGATGAGAACCAAGTGCCTTTGCTGCCAGTTGACTCTGAACATTCGGCTATCTTCCAGAGTCTGCAAGGCAATGAGTACAACCGGATTGAGAAGATATTGTTAACAGCTTCAGGAGGACCATTCCGCACTTTTACCTACGAACAGCTGAAGACAGTAACGAAAGAGCAGGCTTTGAAACACCCAAATTGGAACATGGGTGCAAAGATAACCATCGACTCAGCCTCAATGATGAACAAAGGATTCGAGGTGATGGAAGCCCGTTGGCTTTTCCGTGTAGCCCCTGAACAGATAGAAGTGCTGGTGCATCCACAAAGCATCATCCACTCAGCTATACAATATGAGGATGGAGCCATTATGGCTCAGTTGGGTATGCCTGACATGCGAGTACCTATCCAATATGCATTCTCCTACCCCTTACGTTTGAAGTCGTCATTTCCCCGCATAGACTTCACGAAGTATGCTCAACTTACCTTCGAGAAGCCTGATACAGAGAAATTCCTCAACTTGGCTTTGGCATACGAAGCTATTAGACGTGGAGGCAATATGCCTTGCATCGTCAATGCTGCTAACGAGGTGGTCAATGCGGGATTTTTGCACGACCAGATATCTTTCCTTGGCATGAGCAAGGTGATTGAGAAAACGATGGAACGCACCTCTTTTATAGCGAAACCCACACTCGACGATTATCTGGCTACCGATGCGGAAGCAAGAGTGATAGCAAAAGAGATAATGTGTAATGAATCATGTTTTTAAATAATAATATATGAATAAGAAATTGGTATTATTTGTAGCAAGTACATTAACATTGGGTACAGCTTTTGCTCAAAAGCTGAATCCTAACAATGTGGACGAGATTGTAAAGGCTATGACTCTCGAAGAGAAAGCCGAACTGATTGTTGGCGGTGGCTGGGGTAGCATGACAGCCGGAGCCATGACTGCTTCTTCTGAAGTATTGGTTCCTGGCGCCGCTGGTACCACCAACGCCATCGAACGTTTGGGTATTCCTGCCACCGTTCTTTCTGACGGTCCTGCAGGTGTTCGTATCAGTCCTACCCGCAAAGGTACTGACAAGACATTTTATGCTACAGGTTTCCCTGTAGGCACTTCTCTGGCCAGCACCTGGAACACCGAATTGGTAGAACAAGTAGGCAAAGCTATGGGCAACGAGGTGTTGGAGTATGGTATTGACGTTTTGCTGGCTCCTGGCATGAACATCCACCGCAACCCACTGAATGGCCGTAACTTCGAGTACTATTCTGAGGATCCGTTCCTGGCTGGTAAGATTGCTACTGCCTACACCAAGGGTATCCAAAGCAATGGCGTGGGTGTTAGCATTAAGCACTATGCAGCCAATTCACAGGAGACCAACCGTATGTCTGTTGACTCAAGAGTTAGTCAGCGTGCCTTGCGCGAGATTTACCTAAAAGCTTTCGAGATGGTGGTGAAGGATGCCGACCCTTGGACAGTAATGTCTTCTTACAACAAGATTAACGGTAAATATACCCAGCAGGACCGTGAGTTGCTGACCGACCTCCTGCGCACCGAGTGGGGTTTCAACGGTATCGTAATGACCGACTTGACAATGGTTCGCGACATCGCTGCACAGGTGCATGCCGGCAACGACTTGATGGAACCGGGTATGCCTCAACAGAAAACCGACCTCATCAAAGCAGTGAACGAGGGTAAGGTTAGCATGGAAGACGTGGATATCTGCGTAAAGCGTATCCTGCAGTACATCGTTCGCACTCCTCGCTTCAAAGGTTACAAGTATTCTGATGCTCCTGACCTGAAAGCTCATGCGTTGGTAACCCGCAACTCTGCTGCTGAGGGCATGGTGCTGCTGAAGAACGAAGGCAACGCACTGCCTATCAAGGATGCCAAGAAGGTGGCTTTGTTTGGCATCACCTCTTATAACTTCATCGCAGGTGGTACAGGTTCGGGTAATGTTAACAAGGCTTATACCATCGACTTGCTGACAGGTCTGAAGGATGCCGGCTACGAGGTGAATGAAGAGCTGAAGAGTGTTTATCAAACATACACTACCTACGAGCGCGCCCGTCAGGCCGCTGCTCGTCCTGCTGCAGGCGGAATGTTGGCCATGATGAGCCTGGGTGAGGCTGCTTTATCTGAAATGCCTATCGAGCGTTCGATTATCGACAAGCAGGTGGCAGCTAACGACATCGCCATCGTAACCATCGGCCGTAATGCTGGTGAGGGTGGCGACCGCAATGTGCCCAACGACTTCAACCTGTCAGAAGTGGAACGTCAGCTGCTGAACGATGTAACTGAAGCATTCCATTTGGCAGGAAAGAAAGTGATTGTGGTGCTGAACATCGGTGGTGAGATTGAGTCTGCTTCTTGGAAGAGTATGCCAGATGCTATCTTGTTGGCTTGGCAACCTGGACAGGAAGGCGGCTACTCTGTGGCTGATATCCTGAGTGGCAAGGTAACTCCTTCTGGTAAGCTCACCATGACTTGGCTCAACAATTATATGGACGACCCATCTTCAAAGAACTTCCCATTCGACCAGAAGAATGACGGATCATTTGGCATGGGCGGTATTCTTGGTGGCGGTCAGCAGCGTGAAGTGAAGAACGTGTCTTACTCAAACTTCGAAGAAGGCATCTGGGTAGGCTATCGTTATTTCAACACCACCGGCAAGCCTGTTTCCTATCCTTTCGGTTATGGCTTGAGCTACACTACCTTCGAATACAGTGCTCCTAAGGTAACCCCTACCAAGGATGGTTTCCGTGCTACCATCACCGTAAAGAATACCGGCAAGGTGGCTGGTAAGGAAGTTGTGGAACTGTATGTTACAGCTCCAGCTGGTAACCTCGCAAAACCAGAACAAGAACTGAAGGGCTTTGCAAAGACCAAGGAATTGCAGCCTGGTGAGAGCCAGACTCTGACAATGGATGTTACGCTCTATTCTTTGGCTTCATACAACGAGGTGGTTGACCAGTGGGAGACCGCTGCCGGCAACTATATTGTTAAGTTTGGTGCCAATGTGGAGGATATCCGTTGTACAGCTCCTTTCAAGGTAGCAAAAGAGCAGACTTGGAAGGCTCTCGATATCCTGAAGCCTGATAAGGAGATCAAGGAGATGGCTGTGAAATAAGAATGAATGTACTGAATAATATACTCACCGAAATTAGTGGCTGGCTTTGGGGCTGGCCAATGGTAATCTTGTTGATGGGAACGCACCTGTACCTAACGGTCAGGTTGCGTTTCCCACAACGTAAGATCTTTACAGCTATCAAGCTTTCCATTAAGAAAGATCCTGATGCCGTAGGAGATGTGTCACAATTTCACTCATTAGCCACGGCATTAGCGGCTACAATCGGTACTGGTAACATTATAGGAATGGCTACCGCCATTGCAATGGGTGGTCCAGGTGCGGTTCTTTGGTGCTGGCTTACAGGACTATTTGGCATTTCCACTAAGTATTCCGAGGGCTTACTGGCCATCAAGTATCGTATAAAAGGTACCGACGGCAGCATGCAAGGAGGACCGATGTATGCACTCGAACGTGGTTTGGGTTGGAAATGGTTGGCCATTCTTTTTGCCATTTTTACGGCCATAGCCTCATTCGGTATCGGCAACATGGTGCAAGCCAATGCCATAGCCACCATAACAGAAGAGTCTTATCAAATATCCCCCTACATCACAGGTGCCATCACCACCTTTTTGGTTTCTTTAGTGATATTAGGAGGGGTAAAAATTATCGCAAAGGTTTGTGGCTTGTTAGTACCTTTTATGGCTTTATTTTATGTAATAGGTTGCATCTCTATCTTGATAATTAATGCCCCATATGTCTGGCCATCCATCAAACTCATCTGTACTTCTGCCTTTAGCCCCTCTGCAGTTGGCGGTGGTTTTGTAGGTGCTACGATAATGACAGCAGCTCGTTTTGGTATCTCCAGAGGCTTGTTTTCCAACGAATCAGGTATGGGTTCATCCCCTATCATTGCAGCCGCTGCAGTAACTCGCAACCCTGTTCGTCAGGCATTAGTATCATCATCCGGCACTTTCTGGGATACTGTAGTGGTTTGTGCCATAACAGGCTTGGTAATTGTAAGCAGTGTACTGGCCTACCCTGACATCTCTTTCGAAGATGGAGCAACACTCACCAAGATGGCATTTTCCAAAATTCCATATATCGGGACACCGTTGCTTACTTTCGGATTGATGTCTTTCACTTTTTCCACCATCCTGGGCTGGAGCTATTATGGTGAACGTGCCGTTGAATACCTTAAAGGTCATCGTTGGATCATAATTTATCGCATACTCTATATTTTTGCTGTCTTCATAGGTAGTGTAGCCAATCTGACCATTGTGTGGAATCTGGCAGACTGCATGAACGCAATGATGGCTTTACCTAACCTCATCTCTTTGATATGCTTGAGTGGTATCATCGTACAGGAAACTCGCAAGTATCTTTGGAGTGGACAACTGGATAAAGTCATGGAAGAAGAACCATAAATGAACCGCTTTATGAGAATACAACTAAAAGCACCTCAAAACCTGCAAGCAACCATCAATTTGCCTGCATCGAAGAGCATCAGTAACCGGGCGTTGGTGCTTCGTGCATTGGCTCATGGCACTTCACCCATCAGCAACCTGGCCGACTGTGACGACACGATGGTTATCATCAACGCCTTCGAAAAAGGGGAAGAATTAGTTGACATCAAGGCAGCGGGCACAGCCATGCGTTTCCTCACAGCTTTCTATAGTACACAACCTGGTACCCATACCCTGACAGGTACCGAACGCATGAGGCAACGGCCCATCAGTATCTTGGTGGACGCACTTAGATTATTAGGGGCAAAAATTGACTATGCTGAAAAGGAAGGCTTCCCCCCCTTGCGTATCACAGGCAGTCAACTTCAAAGCAAGGAACTGACCTTGCCGGGTGATGTAAGTTCGCAATATATCTCTGCCTTACTGATGATTGCCCCTACCCTGCCCAACGGACTGAATTTGAAGCTGACAGGGCATGTTACCTCTCTGCCTTACATCGATATGACGCTTCAGCTCATGCGCGAGTTTGGGGCATCCGCTCACAGAAGCGAGAGTAGCCATCCCATGCTGATTGAGGTAAAGGCAGGAGGATATCAAGACATTCCCTATATCATTGAAAACGACTGGAGTGCAGCGTCTTATTGGTATGAGATGGTGGCTTTGAGCAACGATGCAGATGCAGCCATCAGTCTGCCACATTTAAGAAAGAGGAGTACACAGGGCGACAGCCAGGGAACTGAGTTGTTCAAGATGCTGGGAGTTCAGACTGATTTTACAGCTGACGGCATCAACATCTTCAAGCAAGGTAATTTGCCCCATCGACTGGATGCCGACCTTCGTGAGATGCCCGACTTGGCACAGACCTTTGTGGTAACATGTTGTTTCTTGGGTATTCCTTTCCGTTTTACAGGACTGCATACGCTTCGCATCAAGGAGACCGACCGCATCAGTGCGCTTATTAACGAACTACACAAATTGGGATTTGTTCTTTGTGCAGAAGCAGATAACGCCTTGCGATGGGATGGCGAGCGTTGCCCGGTAGAAGAGCATCCTGTCATTGCCACCTACGATGACCACCGCATGGCGATGGCATTTGCCCCGGCAGCACTCAGATTAAAAAACATCACGATTGATCATCCCGAGGTGGTGAGCAAGTCATATCCCAGATATTGGGACGATTTAAGGCAAGTTGGTTTTAGAATAGACCAATAAGCCAATCCCATGCCCATACGGCAAACTTGATGAGTAGCCAGATAAGCAGGCACAGGAGTGCTATCAGGAATGCCATCCACCAGGCACGCCTGTCCACACTCTTTATCATCTCCTCATCCCCCTCCACATAACCAGTTATCAGCCGGTAGTTCTTGACATAACTATGATTGAAGAAATCCAGGATATCTCCTATCCAAAACGGAATAACGCCCATGGCGAAATCAATCAGCATATTGCAAAGCAATGCCAGGGTCAGGGGAATGGAGCGCAACTTAAACACGCTGAAATACAGATACGGCAAGGTCAACAGTGAGGTCACCGCATCGCCCAGTGTAGGCACAAGACCGAGCACTGGATCTATATAATAACGGTCCATGATAGTCGCAATCGCCTTAATTAGCTTATACGACTTTTGCTCTTTAATCTCCTCCTGCATACTATATTCTTTGGATGACATAACGTCAACTACCTCTCCATTCATAATCGCAGTAAAGTTAATGCTTATTTCAGCATTTTAAAAATATTTTCCGCAGAACATTTGGATATTCCTAAAAATATCCTTTACTTTGCTACCAAATGCGGAATGTTCAAGCATACGCTTAAATCACAAAAATCTATCATAATAAAAAAGCAATTGTTGCAATGAAGAACAAAAGAACGAAGGAAATGGTTGTTATTCTTTCGTATTCGTGACGGCTTTACACAAGCTTCTCACGTATCGGTAGGATAATTGTACCCTTATCTTTCAAGGTTTTGTTCTTTGAAATATTGCTACAGTTTTACGGTTTTGTGATAGAGATTCCTCAAAAAAGGCTCTTTAAATGTACCTACGGGCTTGTGCCTATGCACTTGCCTGTTCCTTTTATCTCCCATTATCGGGGTGTTTTTTGTTACTTTTTTATTGTGATTAAATTGATGTTGATTATGAATATTGAAAACTTGAACAACCGATTTATATACGATTTCGATAATCAGGATGCAGACACCATCTGGAGATTCCTGAATAACACCTTATATTATAATTATGATGTCTATGCCGGATTTCAGAAGGGCTACATGCCTTATCTTCCTGATAACAAACTCTATATCTACGCTCATGACCGAGACATAGTGGTGGTGTGCCTAGAAGCTTGCGGAAACGGCGAGGAGCAGGCCTACCGCGAATCTGAAGAAATGATGCCCATGATCTATCTTCCTGACGGTGAGCCTCGTGAAAGCACGCTTTGGAAATTCCACGCATCCCTCAAGATGATGCATAACCGCCTCGTTGGAAACGGGATGTACGTTACCATACATGGGATATTGCTGACTGAGGCCAACATCCTGAATGCCGACGAGCTGGAGGACATGTGGGCATCAGACAATATCAAGGTCATCTGCGGCCTCAAGAATGTGAACAAGAAGAACGTCCGCTTGAGCTATAGCAACGGAAAGCATTTTGAGCCTCTTGTCAACATCATCTTTAACGAGTTTGCTAATTTGAGGTTCTCGGAAGCAGAACTTGAGAGGATGCTGCAAAAATTTGCAGAGAACCCGCACATAGATACCCAAGAACCGGATGACAATCCGCTGCTCAATTTCACTGAAGACCAGGATCTGGATGAAGAATCTGACGATAACACCAGTTTGGATGAGGACACATCGGATGAGGATATAGATTTAGCTACCGACTCGTCAGACACCGACAAGCCGAGTGATAATGCCAGTGAGAGTTCCTTTCGTGATGAATACATTCAGCAGAACGACTATATGAGTGTCAAGGTCACAATACTCCTTCCCCTTGCCAATCCCCGTGAGGAACTCGACAAATTGATTGGCTGTACGGGTATCAAACATCGCATGGATGAGCTGGTGGCGCTTACCCGCTATAACAAGATGATGCGTGAGCTGCTTCCCGACAGCAAGCAACACGAGGTGTCACTTCACAGCCTCTTCTTGGGTCGTCCTGGCACTGGCAAGACCACTGTGGCCAAGATATACGGCTCTTTGCTGCATCAGGCAGGAGCATTGTCAAAAGGTCATGTGGTGCTTTGCGACCGCAGTACCTTCATAGGCAAGTATTATGGCGATGAGGAGCGTGTGGTGATGCAAGTGTTGGATAAGGCAAAAGGTGGTGTCTTGATGATTGACGAAGCTTATCTGTTCAACTCCTTTGGTGAAAGAGACCCTGGGCAGGTAGTCATTCAGCAGTTGCTTAGCATCCTGGCCGACGAAAGTCAGCGAGATATCGCCGTCTTGCTTTGCGGCTATAAGGAGCCCATGCAAAAGTTGATCGATATGAATCCCGGACTTGAATCGCGCTTTCCCAACAAGTTTGAATTCAATGACTTCAGTATCAGCGAATTGTTGGAAATCACCCAGCACCGCATCAGGGAATACAATTACCAGTTCACCGATGGAGCCTGGGAGAAGTATGGGCAGTTATTAGAGCAGGCTTATCAGAGCCGTGACCCACAGACCTGGGGCAATGCCCGCTTCGTCGCCAACCAGCTGGAACAGATATATATGCGTCATGCTATACGCTGTGTGCAGGAGCACTCCACCGACAAGTCACAGCTGCTCACCCTCACCCCAGATGACATCATGCCCTTCGAGGCACCTCGTCCCCCCAAAAAGATTGGCTTCTGCTGAGAAGCCAATCTTTAGCCTTATTCAAGTAAACATACAAAACAGTAAGCAAATATTTTTAATTCGTTTCATTTTAAGTTTTTTGTGTTTTTTGCAACTTGGTTGCATGGGCTCTTTTGTATCTTTGTACCAAAATTGTAAAAAAGTATGGGAAATAAAAGTCAAATTGTAATGTTCTCCATTGCTTCTGCGGCAATAATGATGTCGTGTGGTGGCACTTCTAATAAACAAGTAGAGGAGCATGAGGAACACGAAGAGGGTGTAATTCTCTTTTCAAAAGAACAGGCAGAGAATGCTGGTCTTACGCTTGAGACAGTCAGGACTGATGAGTTTGCGCCATCACTTCGTGTGAGTGGTCAGGTTGTTGAAGCTCATGGCGATGAGATGACTGTCGTGGCTCGTAGTAGTGGCATTGTCTCATTTGCGCGTGACCATCTTACTGAAGGTATGGAGGTAAGGGGTGGTGAGGTTTTAGCTGCTGTTTCTGCCAAGGGTATGAAAGGTGGTGATGATGTTGCTAAAGATAACCTTGACTACGAGACGGCACGTGCGGCATACGAGAGGGCAAGTCGTATGATAAGGGACACAATCATATCGGTAAAGGAATATGAAAGGGTAAAGAATGAATATGAGAAGGCAGCTCTTGCCCACAAGGCTTTAGGAGCTTCATCTGGGTCTTCAGTAAGTGCACCTGCAACAGGATTTGTTCGTAAAGTGTTTGTGAATCCTGGTGAGTACGTTGAGGCTGGCGATAAGATATTGTCCTTGAACAAGAATGGTCGTCTTCAGCTTGTGGCAGATGCTCCAGAGAAACATTTTCTCAAGCTTAAGGATGTGCAAGATGCGATATTTGTCATGGCTTACGAGACTGAGACGCACCGTGTGAGCAAGCTCAATGGACATCTTGTTTCTGTCGGAAAGGTGGCTTCTTCAGGCTCGGCTTACATTCCTGTAACGTTTGAGTTTGAAAACGACGGTCATCTTGTACCAGGCGCATTTGCTGACGTATGGCTTCTCATGAGTCCTCGAAAGAATGTGATTTCCGTACCTGCTTCATCTGTAATTGAGGAACAGGGATTGTTCTTTGTATATGTTCAGGCAGATCACCCTGATGAGTATGAGAAAAGGGAAGTGTCTGTCGGTGGCTCAAATGGCGAACGTGTGGAAATTGTTAAAGGACTAAAGGTTGGCGATAAGGTGGTGACGGCTGGCGTGTATCAGGTAAAGCTCGCTGGTGCAAGTAGTTCTGTACCCGAAGCGCATAACCATGAACACTAATAGAACATGCCATAAAACAAATCTAAATAAAACCGATGTTGAATAAGATAATACATTTCTCTCTTAATAACAGATTGCTGGTTCTGGTCGTTGCGCTCATTGTTTTCGTAGCGGGCATCTATTGCGCTTACACTACGGAAGTGGATGTATTCCCTGACCTTAATGCTCCGACAGTTGTGGTTATGACAGAGGCAAACGGAATGGCTCCCGAAGAGGTGGAGCGTTCTGTCACGTTCCCTATTGAGACAGCTGTGAATGGTGCCACGGATGTGAGGCGTGTTCGTAGTACCTCAACAATGGGATTCTCATGTGTGTGGGTGGAGTTTGAATGGGGAACGGATGTGTACCGTGCCCGCCAGATTGTCACGGAACGTCTTGCTGAGGTGTCGGCATCATTGCCTGACAATATAGGACGTCCTACACTTGGACCTCAATCATCCATACTTGGCGAAGTGATGATTATTGGTCTTACTGCCGACACGACGTCATTGCAACATTTGCGTACACTTGCCGACTGGAGCATACGCAAGCGACTGCTGGCTGTTGGTGGTGTGGCTCAGGTTAGCGTACAAGGTGGTGAGGTCAAGGAATATCAGGTTGCCGTCCATCCAGAACGTATGAAACATCATGGCGTTACTGTTGATGAAGTTGTCGATGCTGTAAGTGATATGAATCGGAGTGTGTCAGGTGGAGTACTTTATGAGCATGGGAACGAATATGTCATTCGTGGAGTCTTGAATACAAATAATACAGATGAACTCGGTCAGACTGTTGTGAAGAATGTGGATGGGAGTCCTGTATTGCTCAATCAAGTGGCAGATATAAGAATCGGCAACAAATCTCCTAAGACAGGTGTCGCTTCCAATAATGCAAAACCTGCCGTACTTCTCACTATTGCACGCCAGCCAAACGTGAGCAGCATAGAACTGACCGAAAGGCTTGATGAAGCAATTGAGGATATCCGTTCATCGCTTCCTGCTGATGTGCGTATAGATAAGGATATATTCAGGCAGACACGTTTTATAGATGCTTCGATAGGAAATATACGTGAGTCGCTTATTGAAGGCGCCTTGTTCGTTGTCTTGGTTCTTTTCGTCTTTCTGATGAATGTAAGGACAACAGTCATATCGCTTGTGACTATTCCGCTTGCACTCCTTGTGTCAATCCTCACGCTTCGTTGTTTCGGGCTTACCATCAATACCATGTCTATTGGTGGCATGGCAATTGCTATCGGTTCACTTGTGGATGATGCAATCGTGGATGTCGAGAATGTGTATAAGCGGTTGAGGGTGTGGAAGCCATCAGATGGTTCAGTACTTGACATTATATATAATGCAAGTCTTGAGGTACGTATGCCAATCCTCAATTCTACATTCATCATAGTGGTCAGTTTCGTTCCTTTGTTCTTTCTTGACGGTATGGAGGGCAGAATGCTAATGCCTCTCGGCGTTGCCTTTATCGTAAGTCTTTTTGCCTCGACCATTGTTGCTCTTACGCTTACTCCTGTTCTTTGTAGTTATTTCTTGAAGCCGGGGAAAGGGCAGATAATGGTAGAGCCTCATTTTGTCAGGGTGTTGAAGACGTATTATGAGAGGGCATTGGAGTGGTCTTTTGTTCATCGCAGGGGAGTACTCGGAAGCACCTTTGCTGTGTTTGTCGTAACTCTCATACTGTTCTTTACTTTGGGAAGTTCCTTCCTTCCTACGTTCAACGAGGGTCCATATACGATAAGTATAAGTACGCTCCCGGGTATCTCTCTTGAAGAGTCGGACAAGATTGGACGCAAGGCAGAAGAACTGCTCATGACGATTCCAGAGATACAGACGGTGGCAAGAAAAACAGGTCGTGCCGAACTTGACGAACATGCTTTCGGCGTCAATACGAGTGAGATAGAGGCTCCATTCGTACTTGATGGGAGAAGTCGTGCCGAACTGACTCATGATGTGCGTGAAAAGCTTTCTTCACTTCCTGGGGTAAGCATCGAGATAGGCCAACCGATATCGCACAGGATAGATGCCATGCTTAGTGGTACTCGTGCCAACGTGGCAATCAAGTTGTTTGGCAACGACCTCAATCGTATGTACCGTGTGGCAGGAAGGATTCGTGAGGCGATAGAGGACGTGGACGGAGTGGTTGACCTTAAAGTGGAACAGCAGGTTGAACGTCCGCAGATTCGTATTACTCCACGTAGAGGCTTGATGGCTAAATATGGAATAACCCCACGTCAGTTTGCCGATTATGTTAGTGTACTTCTTGATGGCAAGGTCGTTTCTTCAGTATATGAAGGCAGCGTCGCATTTGACCTTACGGTTAAGTTGGATGATGAGGACAGAAGGAGCATTGAAGATATTCGTTCGCTAATGGTGGATGCAGGAGACAGCAAGATACCTCTTGAGTATATTGCCAATATTGAATCGACGTCTGGACCAAATTCTATCAGTCGTGAGAATGTGAGTCGCAAGATTGTCGTTTCAGCCAACGTCGAAGGACGTGACCTTCGTAGTACGGTAAACGAGATAAAACGTACAATTGCCGATAAGGTAGATTTGCCAGAAGAATGTCATGTGGAGTATGGCGGACAGTTTGAAAGTGCGGAGAATGCCTCACGAATACTGTTGATTACATCTCTGCTTTCTGTGATAGTTATATTCGTACTTCTGTACGGACAGTTCCGTAATGCTACTCAGTCAGCGATAGTGCTTCTCAATCTTCCTCTTGCTCTTATCGGAGGTGTCATGGCACTTGTGGTTACGGGTGGGGAACTGAGTATTCCTGCAATCATCGGCTTTATCTCTCTGTTTGGTATTGCTACCAGAAATGGAATGCTTCTGATTGACCAGTACAACGGTTTTATCAGCAAAGGCATGGATGTACGTGTGGCTGTGCTTAACGGCTCACTTGACCGACTGACGCCTATTCTTATGACGGCTTTTACATCGGCTCTTGCCCTTGTGCCTCTTGCTGTAGGCTCTGAGCTTCCTGGCAATGAGATACAGTCGCCAATGGCAAAGGTGATGCTTGGAGGACTGGTTAGTTCTACGCTTCTTAATATATTTGTCATACCACTAATTTATCGAAAGAAATGAAAACAAGATATTTGTCATTTGCTTTTTTCCTTATCCCTTTTATGGGTAATGCGCAATCGCAATCATTTGAAGATGTGCTTCGCTCCATTATGGCGAACAGTACTATGATGCATGCAGAATCTGCTTATACAGCAGCTGAGATTGCAGGACATAATTCAGAACTTACACTTGAGAATCCTGAAGTAAGCTTCAATTATTTGTGGGGGGCGCCAACAGACGTTGGTTCACGCAAGGATGTATCTGTAAGTCAGAAACTGAATGCTGCTTTTATCTTGGGTGTAAAAAAGAAAGTCGCAAGGGCAAAGGAGAACGTCTCGTTGGGGGAATTTGATGTCAGGCGTCTTTCGTATGCTCTTGAAGCCACTCAAGTGCTACTTAAGGTTGTTTATCTAAATCGTCTTGTCGAACTCAATGGAACACGTCTTACGAATTCCAGAGAACTATATGATAAGTATGTGAAGATGCTTGTTGCTGGCGAGACAAATAAGATTGATGTTGGTAAAGCAAAGCTTGAACTCGTTAATGTTGAGACGGATTACCAGACATCCTTGCTCGATCGTCAGATGATGTGTCATAAGCTTAAGGCGATGAATGGTGGCAAGGATGTGAAGTTTACTTCTACTGACTATCCTTCTTCATTCTCTCTTTCTGTTGCTGGCAATGATTTGGGAAACATGAATGTACGCTCGGCAGTTTCAAACCTTGCAGACCAGAAAGTTGTTGCTGCGAAAAGGGAAATATCATTGGCTAAGGCAAGCAATGCACCTGAGTTGTCTGTCGGTTATATGGCAGAACTGACTAGAGAAGAGAAGTTCCGTGGTGTTACCCTCGGTCTTTCCGTTCCTTTGTGGCGCAATAGCAGAAATGTACGTATGGCAAGAGCGCATGAGATGGCAGTACGTGAACAAGTGGAGGATGATAGACTTAAACTTGATATGAAGATAGAAGAACTGCGTCTTAAGGTGTCAAGGCTTCGAACTATATATGATGGACAGCAGAAGGCGTTGTCTTCTGTTCAGAACCTGTCGCTTTTACGAAAAGCGCTTGATGCAGGCGAAATCTCCCTTTTGGATTATATTATTGAGCAGAATCAGTATTATGAGCTATATGAAAGGCTCCTGTCTGTGGAATGTGACTATTATTGTGCTCTTGCCGAATTGCAATATGCCGAATAGTTCACTTTCGTGCTTTCACATTCAACTTTGGCGTTTTATGTGGCAGTAAACGCTCGTGTTCTTTGTGTCAGTATTTTATTGCCAAAGGGGTTCGCCCTCGAAGGCGAAGCCCGTGCAGTAGTCCTTGCCCTCCTCGTCGTTATGCACCATGTACTTGAAGCATCCGTGACGTTATCTTTGGACGTACGGCAAAGTGTGCATTCCAAAGTCGGGCATGGTGGGCACAATAGTTGCGGACGATGGTGAGACTTTCCAACCAACTGCGAAGATACTCATGCTGGGGCATGTCGAACTCGCGAGCCACACGCTTCATCAGGTTGAAGTCGTTCATATTGTTGTAGAGCTTGGAGAGGGTGCCGAAAGATGCCACTTCAAGCGTCTTCCATGAAGGAGGGAATTCGGGTGAGTCGTATTTCCTGAAATGTTCCAGAATGAACTCGTCGCGGCAGCGGCCTAACTCCGTGCACAGAGATTCCAATAGTTTTTTCTACAATAAATCATTTTTTTCGACAATATATTAGGCGTTGGTTTTGGTTATTCCTAATTCGGGGTTTGGTTATTCCAAGCTGGCAGTTTGGAATAACCAAGATTTAGGAGAGCTTGCTGTCAGGTTTGCAGCACATAGTGTTCACATAAGCATAAAATCTGCGATTGACAGCCATTTCTTTAGTGATAGATAGTTTTAGCGGACAGCAATAACTAAAAATAAGTTTAACCAGGGGCAACCTTTACCGTGAGTAAAACTACAAGTAGTCAACCGAAATCGTTAAACTATATCCATTCGGGTCGCACGGACGTTCTCCATCAACTGTTCCCCTTAAGGGAACAGGCTGTTCCTCCTAAGGGAACTGACAGTTCCCAATAGGGGAACAGTGAATAAAGATTAAGGCGAAAGACAAGGATGGAGGAAAGACATTATAGAACCCGAAGGCATGCGTCCTATTATCGTTGCATAATATCAGAAAAACAGCTGAACAGTGACTACCCTTGGCTATCCCTGTCACATTGCAGCCTCTCCAACAAAACAGGGTAAACAACATTGTTCACAGCATAAAAACAAAAAAGCGTGAGAGTCTGTACTGATGACTTGTCTCACCCTTCTTAAGATTCGCAAAAATGAAAAAACAGTCTGATTATGCTAAAGCAGAAGCCCATGGATACAATGCTCCCGCTTATGATGTGCAGGGGTATATACCCGACAATGGACATCTACCGTTGCTTCGTTTTTCTGACTGAGTTAAAGCTTGCGAGACTTTTGAAGAGTCAAAAACAAAGCGTTCAGTAAACGCCTTTCCGTAAATATGTGTTTTATGCTTAATGAGTTACTGTGAATCAGTAAGCATAAACAATGCAAATTAAAAAAGAATAATTGAATCTGCCAAATTAATCTCTCAAAAAAAGCATTGCCATAATGAGGCTTATACCCCAACAGGACCATTCTGAGCAAAATAACACTGTAACATACTTAAAAACATTTGCTAATTTGGTGCGAAAGACATATATTTGTATGGTAAAACATGAACATGGTTCCCAGAAATGAACGACCAATGACAATATAATATAAAACCTATAATTATGAAGACTTGGAAAACAATGTTGGGAGTAGCAGCCTGTTTAGTGACGGTATTAAGCAGCTGTGACGCTCCTGCCGCAGACGAGAATCTGTATGCTGAGTTCCAAAACCCGCCAGCAGAGGCAAGACCTCGTGTGTGGTGGCACTGGATGGATGGTAATGTAACGAAAGACGGCATCTACAAGGACCTGACGTGGATGAAGCGTTCCGGCATCGCCGGTTTCATGAACTTCGACGCTGGTTTCAGGACACCGTTGCTTGTGGAAAAGAAGGTGTCCTACATGACTGATGAATGGAAGGATGCTTTTGCCTACACCGTGCATCTGGCCGACTCACTGGGTTTGGAGATGTCAGTGGCGGCATCACCAGGATGGAGCTTCACGGGCGGTCCGTGGGTAGAACCAAAGGACGGCATGAAGAAACTGGTGTGGCGTGAGATGGTTGTCAGTGGCGGCACCACTTTCGATGGCGAGTTGCCCGCACCATACAAGACCATCGGAGCTTTCCAGAACGTACCTCGTTCCAACGCCAACAACATCAATGGCGGTGGCGCTAATCCCGGCGAGGGTTATTATGCCGACATCGCCGTGCTGGCTTTCAAGATGCCAGAGGCCGACAAGAACTTAGCTGCACTGAATCCAAGGATTACTTCCAGCGGTGGCAACTTCTCACTACAAAAGCTCACCGATGGTGACCTTAACAACGCTGACCTGCTGGCTCCTGGCGCAGGTGGGGCAAACGGCAAAGCCTGGATACAATATGAGTTCAGTGAGCCACAGACCGTAAAGGCACTCACCATCGTTGACGGCAGGATTCGCGGACAATGGGGCGCTCCTGTGCAAGAGATAAACAAAGTTCTGCAAGTCAGCGACGACGGTAAGACTTTCCGTGAGGTGTGCAAGATTCCTAACAGCTCAGCTCCTCAGGGCACTGTTGACATACCAGCCACTACTGCCAGATTCTTCCGTTTGGTGGTTGACAATGTAGTGACTGTCAACCCATACGCTGCTCTGATGGGTGTTTCAGCCGAGCCACAAGCCCAACCCACCCCGATTGCCGAGTTTGTGCTGCATGCCATCAGTCGCATCAACCATGCTGAGGAGAAAGCGGGCTTTGCTGCTCCTGCCGACTTGCCACTATACGATACACCAGATGAGCCTGCGGTGGTTGCCTTGGAAGATGTGATTGACATTACCGACAAGGTGAAGGATGGTCGTTTAGTATGGGAAGTTCCTGCAGGCAACTGGAAGATTGTCCGCTATGGCTATTCACAGACTGGACATCAGAACAACCCCGCTCCACCCGAGGCTACTGGCTTTGAGGTTGATAAGATGGACCCAATAGCTTTCAGGGCTTATATGGACCATTATCTCGGCATGTATGTGGATGCTTCCAAAGACCAGTTAGGTAAGGTGGTGAAATACATCATGACAGACAGCTACGAATCTGAGCAGGAGAACTGGACACCAGCCATGGAACAGGAGTTCGAAAAACGCAACGGCTACAGTCTGCGCCCTTGGATGCCTGTACTGATGGGACAAATCGTGAACAGTTCTGAGGAAAGTGAGCGATTCTTACGTGACTGGCGCAGGACTTTAGGCAGTCTGGTAACGGACTATTGCTACAACTTGCTGAACGATATCCTGGGCGAACGGGGCATGGGTCGTTATACCGAGTCTCATGAGAACGGCCGTGTGTATCTGGTAGATGGTATGGAAGTAAAAGGCAAGGCTGATGTTCCCATGGCTGCTGCCTGGATGCCTAACAACACTGGCTCTTCCACTCCAGCCATGAGCCGTGCTGATATCCGAGAGGCTGCTTCTGTGGCTCATATCTACGGACAGAACCTGGTGGCAGGCGAGTCGCTCACCGCTCCCGGCGGCGAAGGTCTGTCTTATGCCTATCACCCGGGCAACCTGAAGTTCATTGCCGACATGGAAATGGCAAGTGGCCTGAATCGTTTTGTGATTCACACCTCTGTGCACCAACCTCTTGATGAGCTGAAGCCTGGTTTGGGATTAGGTCCTATCGGACAGTGGTTCAACCGTCTCGACAACTGGTCTGGTTCCGCATGGGCTTGGATGGACTATATGGCCCGCAGCTGCTACCTGCTGCAGAAAGGGCAGTTTGTGGCAGACATTGTTTATTATTATGGTGAGGACAACAACATCACAGGCTTGTTTGGTGCTGCCGAACCAGCCTTCCCCGTCGGCTATAACTACGACTACATCAACAGTGATGCGTTGCTTAACCTGCTAAGCTATAAGAATAATCGCCTGGTAACACCCAGTGGCATGAGCTATCGCATGCTGGTACTCGACCCCAACGTGAAGCGTCTTCCTGTGGATGTACTCAAGAAAATTGCCGCATTGGCTAAGGCTGGTGCCGTGATTTGTGGTGCCAAGCCTGAGTTACCGGGACGGCTGACAGATGATGCTGATGAGTTCAACAGTATTGTAGAAGAAATCTGGGGTGGCGCATTGAAGAATGTCTATCTCACCAGCGACATGAAGAGCGTTCTGGATAAGATGGGAGTGCAGCCCGACGTAACCATTGGCGATGACCTGCGTTTCATCCATCGTCACACCAGCCAGGCAGACATTTATTGGATCAACAACCCTGAAGGACCTGCCAAAACCGTTGAGCTTTCGTTCCGCGTCAAAGGGTTGAAACCTGAGATCTGGCATCCAGAAACCGGCAAGCGTGAGGACGTGACCTATCGCATCGAGGGTGACCGCACCATGGTGAAGATCAACTTGGTAGAGGACGATGCCCTGTTTGTGGTGTTCAACGGCCCTGCAGAGCAATCGGCTGTTACCCTGCCCGAACTCAAGGAGAGCACCCTGCTCACCATCAATACTCCTTGGAACGTAGCTTTCCAGGAAAAACGTGGTGCACCGTCATCGGCTCAGTTTGACAAGCTTATCAACCTGGCAGACAGTGATGTGGATGGTATCAAGTACTTCAGTGGTGTGGCTACCTATACCAATAGCTTCGAGCTTAGCGACGAACAGCTGAATGACGGGCAACTGGTGCTCGACATGGGCAACGTGGGCGTGATGGCCGAGGTTATCATCAACGGCACTAACATGGGCGTTTATTGGAAAGCTCCATACCGCCTGGACATCACGGATGCGCTTCATGCTGGCAAGAATGACATTGAGGTGAAAGTGACGAACCTGTGGATCAACCGCTTGATTGGCGACTCCCGTCCTGAGGTGACAGAGAAGGTGACGTGGTCACAATATCCTTTCTACCGTCCTACCTCACAGTTGTCGCCATCCGGACTTATGGGACCTGTAAAAGTTATTGCTTTAAAATAAAGATATGAAAACTCTCAAACTGTTGGCAGCGGCTTTGCTGCTGCCAACTCTCTTATATGCACAGCGCCAGGAAACCCTGTTAGAGAAGGGGTGGCGATTCGTCAATGAAGAAGTGACTGATGCCTGGCGCATCGACTATGACGATAGCAAGTGGCAAGAGGTCACGGTACCCCACGACTGGGCCATCTATGGACCGTTTGATGGCAACAACGACCGTCAGATGGTGGCTGTAGAGCAGGATGGTGAGACCGAAGCCTCACAGAAGTCGGGTCGCACGGGTGGCTTGCCCTTTGTGGGCATCGGTTGGTATCGCCACAATTTCGACGTGCCTGCCGGCAAGAACACAGCCTTGGTGTTCGATGGTGCCATGAGCGAGGCACGTGTGTATGTCAATGGCCAAGAAGCCATCTTCTGGCCCTATGGCTACAACTCGTTCTACTGCGATGTCACCCAGTATATTAATGCCGACGGCAAGGACAATGTGGTGGCGGTAAGGTTGGAGAACCGTCCTTCATCTTCTCGCTGGTACCCTGGTGCTGGACTCTATCGCCATGTGCATGTGGTGACCACCGACAAGATACATGTCCCTGTTTGGGGAACTCACATCACCACACCCCATGTGGAGAATGACTATGCCTCAGTTAGTCTGCGCGTTTCTTTGGCAAATACCGAGCATCAACAGATGATTCGCCTCGTGACCGACATCATCGGTCCTGATGGCAAGACGGTTGCCTCGAAGGATGACACCAAGATGGCTGTTCACGACATCGCTTTCGGGCAGAACTTCATTGTGCAGCATCCACAGCTGTGGTCGCCCGAGACACCTTATTTATATGTGGCCCAAACGCGTGTCTATGCCGATGGCAAGCAGGTAGATGAATATACCACCCGCTTCGGCATCCGCAACATCGAGTATGTGCCCGAAAAAGGTTTCTTCCTCAACGGACAACTGCGTAAGTTCCAAGGGGTTTGCAACCATCACGATCTCGGACCATTAGGGGCTGCTATCAACAAGGCTGCCTTGCGCCGTCAACTTACCTTGCTGAAAGACATGGGTTGCGATGCCATCCGTACCTCGCACAACATGCCTGCGCCTGAGCTGGTGGAGTTGTGCGACGAGATGGGCTTTATGATGATGGTGGAACCTTTCGACGAATGGGACATGGCGAAGTGTGAGAACGGCTATCACCGTTTCTTCAACGAATGGGCAGAGCGTGACATGGTGAACATGGTGCAACACTACCGCAACCACCCCAGTGTAGTGATGTGGAGCATCGGCAACGAGGTGCCCAACCAGCGTGACCCTGAAAGCTACAAGACATTGGCTTTCTTACAAGACATCTGCCATCGCCTCGACCCCACCCGACCTGTAACGGTGGGCATTGATCAGGCAGAGAACTCCTTGCACAACGGCTTTGCCGCTACTATCGACATTCCTGGCTTCAACTACCGCTTGCCATTCTATCAAGAGGCCTATGCCATCCTGCCACAAGGCTTGGTATTAGGCTCCGAGACAGCATCCACCGTCAGTTCTCGTGGGGTGTATAAGTTCCCTGCCGAGTTGAAGAAGGGGGCTGTCTATCCCGATATGCAGTCGTCGGGCTACGACAACGAGGCTTGCTGGTGGTCGAACATCCCTGATTTGGATTTTGCCATGGCTGACGATTACGACTGGGAAATAGGTCAGTTTGTATGGACAGGCTTCGACTACTTGGGTGAGCCTACGCCCTACTACGACAACTGGCCTGCTCATAGCTCCTACTTCGGCATCATCGACTTGGCATCCATCCCCAAAGACCGTTTCTACCTCTATCGCAGTGTATGGAACAAGAACGAGAGTACCTTGCACATCCTACCCCACTGGACTTGGAAAAACCGCAAGGGACAAGTCACTCCCGTCTATGTCTATACCAGCTATCCTGAGGCAGAGCTGTTTGTCAATGGTAAGAGCCAAGGACGTCAGCACAAATGGACGGCTACTGAAGCCAAAGCACAGGAAGCAGTCCTTGGCGAGAAAGCCACCATGCACCGCTATCGCCTCATGTGGGAGGATGTGCGTTATGAGCCAGGTGAACTCAAGGTGGTGGCGTATGATGCCAATGGCAACAAGGCAGAAGAAAAGGTTGTCCACACGGCGGGAAAGCCCCATCATCTGCAGTTGGAGGTAGATAGGAGCCAACTGTCAGCCGATGGCAAGGACTTGGCATATATCACTGTCAGTGTGGTGGATAAAGATGGCAACCTCTGCCCTGACGATGCCCGTGAGGTCAGCTTCCAGGTGAGTGGTGCCGGCACCTTTCGTGCTGCCGCTAATGGCGATCCCACCTGCCTTGACCTCTTCCATCAGCCTAAGATGCATGCTTTTGCGGGACAGCTTACTGCCATTGTGCAGAGCAGTGAGCAGGCTGGTACCATCACCCTGCAGGCCTCTGCCAAGGGATTGAAACCTGCCAGCATTGTAATATCTTCCTATTAAAGGTCAATCGTCAATTCTACCGGGCAATGGTCTGAGCCAAAGACATCACTATGGATGCGAGCCCCTTGCAGCTTGTCATCCAGCCGCTTCGAAGTCAGGAAATAGTCGATGCGCCAACCAGCATTCTTCTCGCGGGCATGGAACCGATAGCTCCACCACGAGTACTGGTTGGCCATGTCTGGATAGAAATAGCGAAAGGTATCCGTGAAGCCACTGCCCAGCAGCACCGTCATCTTCTCACGTTCCTCGTCCGTAAAGCCTGCATTGCGCCGGTTCGTCTTGGGGTTGCGCAAGTCAATCTCCTGATGCGCCACATTCATATCGCCGCACACGATGACTGGTTTCCTGGCATCCAACGACAAGAGATAGTTGCGGAAATCATCCTCCCACTTCATACGGTAGTCCAGACGGCGCAGCTCATCCTGAGAGTTAGGCGTATAGACCGTAACAAGGTAGAAGGCAGGCATCTCCAGCGTTATCACTCGCCCTTCATGGTCATGCTCGTCAATACCCAACCCATAGGTCACTCCCAATGGTTCATGCTTAGTAAAAATTGCCGTACCCGAATAACCTTTCTTATCGGCATAATTCCAGTAAGAATTGTAATCATCGAACGACAAGTCCAGTTGTCCAGCCTGCATCTTCGTCTCCTGCAGGCAGAAGAAATCAGCGTCCAGTGCCTTGAAAGCATCGGCAAAGCCTTTGTCGGCACAGGCCCTCAGCCCGTTCACATTCCAAGAAATAAACTTCATATCATTATCTTTTTTACTTCGTAACAACTATCATCCAACCGCCAACGGCCAACAGCCAACGTTACTACTCCATTAAAAATTAAGTCCATAATTATGCTTCACTTCACTCATTACAAACATGCTCTCCACAGAGCCCAAGCTCTCAATCGCCCCCAGCTTGTTGATAAGGAACTCATTATACGCCTTCATGTCAGTAGCATGAATCTTCAGCAGATAGTCGGTGGTACCCGACACATTATAGCACTCGGTCACCTCGGGCAGCTCCTGTACCATCTCCATAAAGTCCTGGGCAATGTCACGGTTCATGCGTTTCAGCTTCACATTGCAGAACACAATGAAGCCCTGGTTCAGCTTCTGCGCATCCAGCACAGCAATATATTTCTTGATATACCCATTGCCCTCCAAGCGCTTGAGGCGCTCATACACAGGCGTTGACGAAAGGCTCACCTTGCCCGCCAGCTCCTTGATGGTAAGTCGTCCATTCTCCTGTAATACCCGTAATATCTGCAGGTCTGTCCTATCCAAAGTATCCATAAAAGAACATTTATTCTGTTTAAGTTTCAATTATCAGGTGAACGTAGCATAAGCATTCTATCAGCATCAGCAAAAGTAGTAACATTTTCTGAAGATTCCAAATAATTTGTTTGATATATCCAAAACAACTTAACTTTGCAGCAGAAAACTTAACAACAAGAACAAATTAAAAACTAAAATAGTATGGCAACAAAGAATTATCATTTTGAGACGCTCCAGCTACATGTAGGACAGGAGCAGGCAGATCCGACCACCGATTCACGCGCAGTACCTATCTATCAGACTACTTCGTATGTGTTCCGTAACTCACAACATGCCGCCGACCGTTTCGGTCTGCGTGACGCGGGAAATATCTATGGCCGCCTCACCAATACCACGCAGGGTGTGTTTGAGGACCGTATAGCTGCTTTGGAAGGCGGTACAGCAGCTTTGGCAGTAGCCAGTGGTGCAGCAGCCATCACCTACGCTTTACAAAATGTGGCACGCAATGGCGACCATATCATTGCAGCCAACAACCTGTATGGCGGTACCTTCAACCTGATTGAGCACACGCTCACCACCCAGGGCATCAGCACCACCATTGTCAATCCCGAAGATTTTGCTGCCGTTGATGCAGCCTTCCGCCCCAACACCAAGGCCATTATTGTAGAGACCTTCGGCAACCCAAATGCCAGCGTAACCGATATTGAGCGCATAGCTGAAATAGCTCACAAACACAACACCATATTAGTAGTTGACAATACTTTTGCCACACCTTATATTTTCCGCCCATTAGAGCATGGTGCCGATGTTGTAATAGAGTCAGCCACCAAGTTCATCGGCGGTCACGGCAGCACCTTAGGTGGAGTTATTATCGAAGCAGGCAAGTTCGACTGGGTTGCCAATGCCGACAAATACCCCACCTTGGGTAAGCCCGACCCCAGCTATCATGGAGCCGTGTTTGCAGCCGTAGCCGGTCCTGCAGCCTTTGTAACCCGCATCCGTGCCGTCATCTTGCGCGACACAGGTGCCTGCATCGCCCCCATCAGTGCTTGGATTTTGCTGCAAAGTTTGGAAACCCTCTCTCTGCGCGTAGAGCGTCATGTCTATAATGCACTGAAAGTCGTTGAGTTCCTCAACAACCATCCAAAAGTCGCAAAGGTAAATCACCCTTCACTGCCCGACCATCCAGACCACAATCTATATAATCAGTTGTTCCCCAACGGAGCAGGCTCCATCTTTACCTTTGAAATCAAGGGCGGTCAAGAAGAGGCTTGGAAATTTATCGACAAACTACAAATATTCTCGCTGCTCGCCAACGTGGCAGATGTGAAGAGCTTAGTGATACACCCTGCTACCACTACCCACTCGCAGCTGTCACCCGAGGAACTGGAAGAACAGCACATTTATCCATCTACTATTCGATTAAGTATTGGTACCGAACACATTGATGACATTATTGAAGATTTACGTCAAGCATTAGAAGATTGAGTTACTCTCAAGAAATGAATGTGAGCCAATGTATTAGTTAGGTAAAAAAAGTTATTGTTAATTAACCGTTCATGAGAAAACCCCTACCGTGAGGCAGGGGCTTTTCTGTTAATTCACTTCATCGCATCATAGATGGCCTGCTGGATGCGGGGACGGATATTGAGCTGTCCCAGTTTTGGATTCCAGGAGTCAGGATGTACGCGGTTGCTGAGGAACACATAGACTATCTGATTGGTGGGATCTACCCATACGCAGGTGCCAGTGAAGCCTGTGTGACCATAGACGCTGGCAGGGGCATCATCGGCACAAGGACTTTTCGACTTGTTCACCATATCGGGCTTGTCAAAACCAAGACCACGGCGACTGATGCGTGACTTGCTGGTGGTAAACAGCTCGCAGGTGCTTTCGCCCAAATAACGCTTGCCATTCAACTCACCATGGTTCAACAACATCTGATAAATCAATGCCACCTCGGTAGCATTGGAGAACAAACCCGCGTTGCCTGACACACCACCTTGAAAGGCAGCAGCCTCATCGTGTACATAACCCTGCAACAACTGCTTACGCAGGAACTTGTCCTGCGAGGTGGGCACAATCTCATCTTTGGCTATACGTTCCAATGGGTGAAAGCCCGTACGTTGCAAGTTCATCGGTTCATAGAACTCACGGTTCACATATTGGTCAAGGCTCATACCCGTGAGCTGCTCCACCATCTGCTGCAAAAGGATGAAATTGACATCACTGTAGCGATAGGTGCGTGACCGCAGGGTAGCTTCCACTATCTTAGTGCGATAGACATCCTTGAACAATGGAGAGAGCCATAGGCCTTCAGCGATCTGTTGCGGATAGTCGGATGATTGCCGCTGAGCCACCAGAGAGTCGAAATACTGATAGTTAGGGTTCACCCAATCGCGAGCTGCTATCTGGACAGTATGCAAACGGTCACGCTTATTGCTCAAGATATTGCCCTCATAACTTTCTTTATCAATGGCTTCTCGATAGAAAGAGATAGAAGCAGGCAAGCCTGACTCATGGTACAGCAGGCTACGGACAGTAATGGTTTGCTTATCAGTGCCTTTGAGATAAGGGAGATAGGTTGACACCCGCTCCGTGAGGTTAATCCTACCCTGATCATAGAGTTTCATGACGGCCAATAAGGTGGCGGTAGTCTTGGTCAAGGAAGCCAAGTCATAGACATCGGTAGGTCTGACAGGCTGCAACGATCTGCCTTGGACACCTGTACCTTCATAAGTATGGTTACCAAACACCTTGTTGTAGATGGTATGCCCCTCCTTCATCACCACCACCTGACAACCGGGGAATGCCTTCTCACGAATACCTAACAACGCCAAGGTATCAATGGCTTGCAGTTTCTCGACATCCACGCCAAAATCATCTGGGGAGAAGACGGGCAACTCGTTTGCCACGAGGTCAGTACCCTCACCTGCCCTCATCAGCTTTCCTATAGAAGTGGAGAGTCTGCCCGTGATGGATGCTTTATTCACGATGGCCTTTGCCACATGCTGCTGAACGGCCTCTGGGTTATCGTGCGCAATGATGACTGCATCGGATAACTGCACTGCCTGCGGCAATTTGGCGACTTCTTTTTGGGCGATAAAAAACACTGATACCACTGGGTGGGTGGGTTTGTATTCATTGAAGAAAGGTTGGAAAGCGCCAAGATTCTTGTCGGTAACGGCAACAATCACACGCTTATAGTTATCCAGCTGACGGATGATTTGCTGACGTGTGGCAGCAGTGTTCTCTGCGGGCAGCCCTATGGTCTTTACCTTGACATGCTTGGTGAGCTCATCGACAAAGGACTTGAGTGCTGCCGTGCGATTGCCAACATTGAGCACTGCCACCTCTCCCTCGCTGGAGTCGATAGGCAGTGACGGATGGGTATTACCTACGAGTACGACAGCCGCTTGAGACAGTCGGTTGACCAGGTCGTTGGCCTCGGGGATATTGATACGCTGTTCCAGTCCTGATATCTGGATGTTTTGCTTTTGGGTAAGACCCAGCACATATTTGTACATCAGAACCTTCTTGCAGTGCAGGTTGATGTCACCCTCTTTAACCTGACCTTCGGCTACAGCTTTAAGGATAGCATCCATCTCAGGACCAATGGCTGAAGGCACTAACAACATGTCATTACCTGCCTGTAAAGCCTGCAAGGAAGCAGACCCTCCATTGATGGCACCCTTCATCTCTAACGCATCAGTAAATTTCAAGCCACTGAAGCCCAGCTCCCTGGTAAGCAAGTCGGTAACTATATTATGAGACAACGAAGAAGCAAGTCCTCCGCGCTCAGTAAGAGAGGGGATATCCAAGTGTCCTACCATCACACCATCGATGCCGGCAGCAAAGGCCTCTTTGAAAGGCACCAGTTCGACACTGTCAAGGCGTTCACGGGTGAAGTTGAGTACAGGTAATGCTTGGTGAGAATCAACATCGGTATCGCCATGACCAGGGAAATGCTTCGCCACGGCCACCACCCCTCCGTCTTGCAGACCTTTGCTATAGGCTATCACCTGCTTCGCCACTCTATGAGGATCTTCACCAAACGAACGCACATTGATAACGGGGTTATTGGGATTGATATCCACATCAGCCACGGGGGCGAAATTGACGGTAATACCCATGAGGCGACTCTCACGTGCCACCTCCTTGCCATATTCATATAACAGGTTCTCGTCGGTGATATTACCTAAGATGCGGTTCTTGGGGAAAACTGGTGAAGGTTTAAGGCGCATTGCCAAGCCCCATTCACCATCGAGGGTAATAATCAATGGCACCTCAGCCAAACTTTGTGCCTCGTTGGTCAGGATGGCTTGGTTTTGCAATACACCTCCAGAGAAAAGCAGTCCGCCAATCTTATAGTCCTTCACTACTTTCTTGATGAGCTGCAGGTTAGCGTTTGTCCTCTCAGGTGCTACTTTATATACAAACAACTGTCCGATGCGTCCACGAAGATCCAATGTCTGCATCACGGAATCAGCCCACGCAGAAGCCTTGCTATCAGCATTGATTATCCTGCCAAACTGACTCACTTTGGGGGCATAGGATGCAGGGGAAGGAGAGTTAAATACGGTTGTTTCAATCTTAGCACTGCAAAGCAGCAGGGTCAACAAAAGGAACAGTAGTCTTTTCATTTTACTTACTTTATTTATTTCTTACCTAATGTGATGATGGTATTGCTCAGATACACACCATTATTGCCAATATGCATCACTGGCACCTCATGACCATCAGCATCTTTTACCATTCGGGGCTTTTCGAGGAAGGTATGGGTATGTCCGCCCAGCACAAGGTCGATGCCATGTGTCTGGGGCAGGATCGCATTATCATATACATCATCCACGCCTGGATTCTGGACGATGCCCAGGTGTGAGAGGCAAATCACCACATCACACTTTTCCTGTTCACGAAGAATCATCACCATGCGGTTGGCCACCGCTGCGGGTTTATGATAGACAATACCCTCACACTTGCTCTGCTGCACCAATCCCTCGAGTTGCGGACAGAGCGCAAAGACGCCAATCTTCACACCATTACGCTTGAGCACTACGTAGGGCTTCACCAGTCCTTCGAGTACGGTACCTTCAAAGTCGTAATTGGAACAGACAATGGGAAAGTTGGCCATCTTGAAAAGACGTGCCATGTTGTCAAGTCCGTAATCAAACTCATGGTTGCCAATGGTCATGGCATCATATTTCATCAGGTTCATGGCCTTGATCTCCACCTCACCCCGGTAGAGGTTATAATAGGGTGTGCCCTGCGAGATATCGCCACTATCAAACAATAACATTTCTGGATGTTGTTGTCGATATTGGTTCACCAGCCCTGCCCTACGAGCCACACCTCCCATATTGGCGTTTCTCGCTGAGGTGTTGGCCTCAATGGGGTCAATACGGCTATGGGTGTCACTGCTGTGGATAACATACAATTGCTTGGATTGAGCATTGACAATTGACAATTGACAATTGAAAATTGAAAATGCTATTACGATTAATATGCTTAAAATTCGCGTCTTCATAATTCTTAATTATCAATTGTCAATTATTTTCACTCTACCATCAAGCCGTGAGGTAATCTTTTTACCCAACTTGGTTTGTTCCCGCACATAGTCAATGAACAGGCCACGCAAGGTAAGGCCATCAGGACAATCTTTCTTTACCGCTTTAGGTAAGGCATGAAGACCATCATTGCCTTCTGTCAGGTAATCGATGGTGCCTATGGTGTACATGCGGTTGTCGTCGATAGGTTGTCCCTGCACCGTAGCTTCTACCACCTCGTTCTTGCCATTGAACACCAGTGTAGCACCACTGATACCTTCTCCGCCACGAATGGCAATGTTTGCCATCAATTCTTTCATATCGGAGCCTTTGAGGGTAAGCACACAGAGGGAGTTCTCAAACGGCAACACTTCGAAAGCATTGCTAACAGTGAAATCGCCTGCCCCCACATCAGCGCGCAAACCGCCAATATTAATCAATCCCATATCAGCTGGTTGTCCTAATACACGAGCCGCACTCAGGCGCAACACTTCAGCCACCAGATTACCCAACAGACACTCGGGGCGATTGCGGTCCATCGCCATCTCGCTTTGTCCCAACACGGTGTTCATCATACTATCAATGCTGGCACGATAGGGGGCTATCAGCTGCAGGGCTTCTTGACTTTGTATGGCATCGAGAGATGCATCAATGGCTATTCGGCTGCTTTGCACATCAGTCACCACATAGTGGTTTCTGCATCCACTAAAAAACAATAAGATACAGAGGCATAAGCTCCAATCCCATCGTATAGTTGTTTTCCTCATAGACTTTAGTTCGTTAATTGCACCAAAGTTAACAAAAAAGAAGAAAAAACTTGCATGTTTGCCTTTTTTTTTGCAACTTTGCACCCGCTTTTGCGCAATCGCTGTCAGGATACATCCCACGATGAGGCCTGGTATGTTGCGTAGTTACAAACAATTTATACAATTAAGAAGATGGATTTACTTAAAATTGCAGAAGAAGCATTTGCTACTGGTAAGACCTATCCTCAGTTCAAGGCTGGTGATACCGTAACCGTAGCATATCGTATCGTGGAAGGTAACAAGGAACGTGTACAGCTGTATCGTGGTATTGTTATCAAGATTTGTGGTCATGGTGAGAAGAAGCGTTTCACCGTACGCAAGATGTCAGGCACCGTAGGTGTTGAGCGTATTTTCCCTATCGAGTCTCCGCACATCGAGAGCATCGAGGTTAACAAGGTAGGTAAGGTACGTCGTGCTAAGCTGTATTACCTGCGTAAGCTCACTGGTAAGAAGGCTCGCATCAAGGAGAAGAGAGTCAACACAAAGTCAGTTGCAGAGGCTTAATTCTTCAATCCTAAAGAAAAGTACAAGAGGGGTGTTCAAAAATGAACGCTCCTCTTTTCTTATATCGGAAAAAAGTTGTATCTTCGCATCATTATTAATTAGAAGGAATAAGATATGGAATTTAGCGGAAGAGTAATCGCAATTTTACCTGCTCGTACAGGTGTTTCAAAATCAACTGGTAACGAGTGGAAAGTTCAGTCATACGTAGTGGAGAACCATGACCAATACCCTCGTCGCATGTGTTTTGAGGTGTTTGGCAGTGACAAAATTGACCAATTCAATATCCAAATGGGAGAAGAGTTGAACGTATCGTTCGACATTGATGCCCGTCAGTGGCAAGATAAGTGGTTCAATACCATTCGCGCATGGAAAGTAGAGAGAGTGCAAGAAGGTGCTACTGAAAGCCAGCCAACTGCTGAGCCTGTACCTCCTTTTGCTCCTGAACCAGCTCCTTTCCCAGGTGGTGAGAGCAATCCGGCAGATGATTTGCCATTCTAATAGCTCATCTCCCAGCGGTTGTCTATCTGCTGATAGATAGCTGTATGAGCAAAAGATGATTTAGTGTTTTGTAAATCCATAAAGGCGGCATTGCTGGCAAGCGTGCCGCTTTGTTGTTGTGCCTCAATGACCTGCTGCAGTAACCGGCTACTGAAACTGAGTGCCAACAAATTATCGGTAACGTAAGCTGATAATTCATGGCCATCAGCCAATTGATACACGGTGATATCCTCACCTTTGAAGTTGATAACCTCTGGTTCACCTATAGGATTCTGGAAATAACGCGTAAAGAAATCATGGAACAAGGCAGCATCATCGGCCTCAACACTGCAATAGAGAATCTGGTTAACTGGATTCTCGGGTTGATGATAACTCAGCAACACCTTGCTCAACTGCGTACTTAATCCGTGTGGTGATGCCTCCAAGAATTCATGTACATAATCTCTTAGGCAATCTACCATATCGGATGCCGGTAAAGAAACACTGATTAGTGCCCCATCGCTCATATCATCCACGAAAGCTACCACATCATCAGTTTCCACAACAGCAACGGCATCGGCAGGAACCAAAGCGTATAGCTCACTGGTTGCTACCTGTGAGATTCTGGAATGACGTAGATACTGGTATGCCACGACGCCAGCTATCAACAATAGCACTGACATCCCTACGGCAATCCTATGTATCACGACAGATTTCACGCTTATTAGATAATTTTCACAAAAATATTAAAAACATCTAATATACGCAAGGAAAAACTAAAAAAAATTAAAATCTCAGTTCTAATCCGTCATATGCGTAATGAATACGTGGAGGTAGTTGGGCATCAGCTACGGCATGAAGACCCGCATAATGACTCATATGAATGAAATAGGTTTCCTTAGCACCTATACGATGGGCATTGTCAATGGCTTGCTGAATATTCTGATGAGTAGGGTGTTCATATACATGCAAGGCATTCATGATCAGCACATCCAATCCTCTCAATGCATCATACGACTCCTCTGGCATGGTCTTCATATCAGTAACATACCCAAAAGTACCGATACGGAAGCCCAAGATAGGGAGGTCTCCATGCATTACTCTAAGCGGCAAAACTTCAGTATTATTTACTTTGAATGGTTGAAAAGGTACCACTTCATGCAGACTGATACCTGGCACTCCAGGGTATTTTTCTTTTACGAAGCAATAGGGCAACCGTGTTTGCAGGTCATGCGCCGTATAATCCTCAGCATACACATTGACATCACCAAACACATTGCTGGGCCTTAAATCGTCCAAGCCTCCCACATGGTCGGAATGTTCATGGGTTATCAGGATGGCATCGGGTACCACGAATGGCTGTACCTGCATATATTGCTGACGGAAATCAGGACCACAATCAATCAGAATCACGGCATCATCGGTATAGACCAGTGAAGAGCAACGCAAACGCTTGTCACGAGGGTCGGTTGACCGGCATACCTCACAATTACACCCCAAAGTGGGTACACCCATGGATGTTCCAGAGCCTAAGATTCTGACTTTCATACCAACATTATTCAATAAAGTTCACTTCGGGATGTATTTCGATACCAAACCGCGCAGCCACATCATGGCAAACAGCTTCCGACAATGCCACGATTTCAGCCCCCGTAGCATTGCCTAAATTAACCAGAATCAAAGCTTGTTTGTCATAAACTGCCGCATTGCCCAACGCCTTGCCTTTCCACCCTGTCTGTTCAATCATCCAACCTGCAGGTATCTTGACATGCTGCTCGTCTATTTCATAATATGGCATATTGGGATATTGGGCCAAGAGGCTCTGCCATTTCTCCCTTGACACGATAGGATTGGTAAAGAAGCTACCGGCATTACCCAGTACCTGAGGGTCGGGCAACTTACTTTGGCGTATCTTGATGATGGTCTGCCGCACTAAGGGCAATGTGACGGATGGAGCATCTGCCAACTCTTTGCGAATGGTACCATAATCTAATTTGAATTGGGGCACTTTACCCAACCTAAAGTTGACGTAAGTCACAAAGTACGACTTCATCTCAGGGCGCTTAAAGATGCTATTACGATAAGCGTATGCACACTCAGCATTCTGAAACACACGTTTCTGTCCCTCACAATCAAGTGTCTCAACAGAGGTAATCAAGTCTTTCACTTCTACTCCATAAGCGCCAATATTCTGAACAGCACTGGCTCCCACTTCACCAGGGATGAGGGACAGGTTCTCTGCGCCATACCAACCACGGCTTACGCAGTAGGCAACAAAATCATCCCACACTTCACCAGCACCCACACGGACAAAAACATCGGTATCATTTTCACAGGTTACCTGTATCCCCTTTATCTGAGAATGTAGCACGGTACCATCATAGCGTTCGTGCACGAACAGTAAATTGCAACCCCCGCCCACATGCAGGAAAGGAACCTTGACCTTACCTTCGGCAATAAAGCCCTTAAGTTCTTCTTCAGAGGTGTATTCCAGCAACTGAGCAGCTTCAACCTTCAGTCCAAAAGTGTTCTTTATAGCGCCATTATCCATTTTCAATTCTCAATTCTCAATTCTCAATTAAATCGAAGTATCCTCAAACTTATACATTTCCCATTCGCTGCCACGCTTACGGAAATACAGGATAATAGAGGTGCCGTCTTGAAATCCATTCACCTTCAAGATCTTCCTTCTCGACCTTCCATCATTTGCCTGACCATAATTGATGTTTGTCAGTCTATCAACAGGCAGTTCTGGCTTGAAAGCAAACCACTGACTGATACCCAAAGTGGTCTCCAAGATAGAGAACTCGTCATCTGGATCCAACGTCACAAACTCAATAGGATTGGTAAGGTGATCCAACTGATAGATGCTGTCGTTGGCAAATCGGCTATAGAAAGTCAGGAAACCACTCTCATCATCTATAGGAGCCAATGGCAGCAATGAAATAGAGTCGAGCATCCACGCACCCATGTCTCGCTCAAAGAAATAACGCTGTCGCATCATGGAATCCAAATAAAGCCATTCCACTACAGCCGTTTTAAGTGAAGTATCACCTTCAAAATCCAAATCTGATTCCTTGTCGAACATCAACGTATAGGTAGGCTGCTCAGCAAACAGGTGGTCATGTTGCCAATCCTTGCGTTCCACTTGCCGGATACTGTCCTTTGTGATGACATGCAAGGGGAACCTTATCCTGCGTCGCTGCAAGCGCTCATCTGAGGCAAAGTTCCAGATAAAGTCGTCAAACAGTTCATCCACCCTGGTAGGCACCACTTCCTTTTCCACCTCAGGTTCAGGCTCCAGCGTAGTTTCAACTGTCAAAGTATCGTTAGACATCGGTTCTGCTTCCTCAGTGACATTGGCTTGCTTCCCCGCGCAAGACGAGAGGAGCCATATTAAAAGGCCGCAAAAAGATATCAAATAATTATTCATTATCCTATTTATTCAACTTTATCTTCAATTTCTCCAACATATCAGTGGTCATGGCTTCCAAGTCGTACTTGGGTTGCCATCCCCACTCCATGCGTGCACAACTGTCGTCCATGCAGTCGGGCCAGCTCTCAGCTATGTGCTGCTTCAACGGATCCACCTGATATTCCATCTCAAACTGAGGCATTTGTTTCTTGATAGCCTCATAGATGGTTTCTGGGGCAAAACTCATAGAAGCCAAGTTAAAGGCATTGCGATGCACCAGTTTGGCTGGGTCAGCCTCCATTAACATAATCGAAGCATGCAACGCATCTGGCATATATATCATATCCATCAGAGTACCTTCTTTAATAGGGCAAATAAACTTTTCACCCCTCACGGCATAATAATAGATATCCACCGCATAGTCAGTGGTACCACCACCAGGAGGCGTTACATACGATATAATGCCCGGGTAACGCACCGACCTGGTATCCACACCATATTTCATAAAATAATAGTCGCTCAACAACTCGGTGGTTACCTTGCTCACCCCATAGATGGTACCCGGACGCTGTATGGTGTCCTGCGGAGTCATCACATGAGGCGTGGAAAGTCCGAACGAACCTATAGAACTGGGTGTAAATACTGAACAATGATGCTCACGCGCCACCTCTAACACATTCCACAAGCCATCCACACCAATCTTCCAAGCCAGGCGAGGATTCCTCTCTGCCACTACCGACAACAACGCTGCCAAATTATAAATGGTATCAATGTGGTAATCTCTCACTACCTTTGCAATGGCATCGGCATCAGTAACATCAGCCAAAGCCGACGGACCTGACTCTTTCAAGACACCCTTCGGCTCAGAACCCTTTATATATCCTGCGATTACTTGACTATTGCCATATCTGTCTCTCAGCTCCATGGTTAACTCAGAACCTATCTGCCCTGTAGCGCCAATCACCAGTATATTTTTCATATCTAAAGTTTTTTAGGTCTATTCTCATTTTGTTGCACAAAGATAATCATTATTTGAATTATTTTCGCTAATTTGGCGGTGAAATTGAGTATTTAAACTAAATCTTAAACAATTTGATATATGTACGGAAAAATGCAAGATCATCTCGCCCAGACATTGGCTGAGATAAAGGAGGCAGGGCTCTACAAAGAAGAGCGCCTGATTGAGAGTCCGCAACGTGCTGCTATCACGGTGAAAGGACAAGAAGTACTGAATTTTTGTGCGAACAACTATTTAGGTCTTTCTGACAATCCCCGATTGATTGAAGCTGCCAAGAAGATGATGGACCATCGTGGTTATGGCATGTCTTCAGTTCGTTTTATCTGTGGCACACAAGATATTCACAAGGAGCTGGAAGCTGCCATAGCCGACTACTTCCACACCGAAGACACCATTCTCTATGCAGCCTGCTTCGATGCCAATGGTGGCGTGTTCGAACCATTGTTCACGGAAGAGGATGCTATCATCAGCGACTCGCTGAACCATGCCAGCATCATCGATGGCGTCCGTCTGTGCAAGGCAAAACGCTATCGCTATGCCAACGCCAACATGGAAGAATTGGAGAAATGCCTGAAGGAGGCTCAGGCACAGCGTTTCCGCATCATCTGTACAGATGGTGTGTTCTCAATGGATGGCAATGTGGCACCTCTCGACAAGATATGTGATTTAGCAGAGAAATACGATGCCCTGGTAATGGTAGATGAATCTCACTCAGCCGGCGTAGTAGGTGCGACAGGACACGGCGTGAGTGAATTGTTTAAGACCTATGGCCGCGTGGATATTTATACAGGCACTTTGGGCAAGGCCTTTGGTGGTGCCATGGGTGGCTTTACCACTGGTCGCAAAGAAATCATCGACCTATTGCGCCAACGCAGCCGTCCTTACCTGTTCTCCAACTCTGTGGCTCCTGCCATTATCGGTGCCGCTCTTGAAACATTCAAGATGCTGAAAGAAAGCAATGCGCTGCACGACAAGTTAGTAAGCAATGTCAACTACTTCCGTGACAAGATGATAGCTGCAGGTTTTGACATCAAACCTACGCAGAGTGCCATCTGTGCCGTTATGCTATACGACGCGAAGCTCTCACAGGTATTTGCTGCCAAGATGCAGGAAGAGGGTATCTATGTTACAGGTTTCTACTACCCTGTAGTACCGAAAGGCGAAGCACGCATCCGTGTTCAACTTTCCGCTGGTCATGAACGTGAGCACCTGGATCGTTGCATCAATGCCTTTATCAAGGTCGGCAAAGAACTGGGCGTTTTGAAATAAACAACGGTGGGCTTTCTTTTATAGCTTCAAAGGCTGCAAAAAAGCCTAAAAACCCTACTACGGGAGGGCTGTCGCTTTACTACGGGAGGACGGCCTGCTTACTACGGGAGGACGAGCCGCTTACTACGGGAGGATTAAAATCGGGGTTTTTGGCAAAAAACAGTGGTCGTGTTTGTTACTTTTGACACGACCACTTTTTTATAGGGAACAAATAATGTATAAGATAACTTTATAACAAGTCTTCAGTCACATATCCTTTCGGCAATGCCCTGCAATTATACTGCGAAGCCATGATCTCACCATAGGCTCCTGCGGAACGAATGGCAATCAAGTCACCACGACTGGTCTTGTTCAAATCAACAGCCTTGCCAAACACATCGCTCGACTCACAGATAGGACCTACCACGTCGTATGTTTCTATCGGTAATTCAGAAGTGATGTTTTCAATCTTATGATAAGCCTGGTATAATGCAGGACGAATCAAATCAGTCATACCCGCATCCAAGATGGCAAACTGCTTGTTGGTGCCTTGTTTAACATACAGTACTTTCGAAATAAGACTTCCACACTGCGCTACCACAGAACGTCCTGGTTCAAAGCGCAACACCTGACCTTCTCGACGTTTGATAAGCGTGTTGATGGTTTTGAAATACTCATGGAAATCAGGAATAGACTGACGGTTAGGATGTTGATAGTCAATGCCCAATCCACCTCCCACATTAATGTTTTCTATTTTGATATGATGTTGCTCAAATTGAGCCTGCAGTTCATTCACCCTGTTACAGAGAGCGGCAAAGTCTCCCATATCCAATATCTGTGAGCCAATATGGAAATGCAAACCTACAAACTTGACATGCTGCATCTTTCCAGCCAAGGCAATCACCCGTTCCACGTCGCTCAAGGCAATACCAAATTTATTCTCCGCCAAACCAGTAGTGATATTGGCATGAGTATGCGCCTTCACATCAGGGTTCACACGAAACTCCACCTGTGCCACTACCCCTTTGGCAGCTGCCAGCTCATTAATTATCTCCAGTTCGGGTATTGACTCTACATTGAAACAGAAGATACCATGCTCTAATCCAAAGTTGATTTCCCAATCAGCCTTACCCACACCGGCAAAAACAATCTTGTCAGGTGAGAAACCGGCCTGTAAAGCAGCCCTAATCTCCCCGCCACTGACACAATCGGCACCTAACCCATATTCTCGGATGGTACGTAACACCTGTGGATTGGCATTAGCTTTAATGGCATAATGCACCACAGCATTATCCATCTTGTCCAGCTCTTTCTTGATCACCTCCAAGGTTTGACGCAAGATGCTGGTGTCGTAATAATAAAAAGGTGTCTGCAAGGCACCAAACTTCTCAATAGGAAACTGTCCTTTCATTTAGTTGTAATTTAAAAAAATGGATTGCTTCTTACAAGAGCAATCCATCCATATCATTTGCCGTTAAATAATTTGTCACTGAGTTGCTGCAACGCTCTTTTCTTGTCGCTTTGGCGAATCAAAAGAGAAATGTTGTAGTTGCTGCCACCATACGAAATCATACGCACAGGAATGTCTTGCAATGCATCCACAGCCAACGCCTCGAAACCAATGTTCTCCCACTCCAGGTCGCCCACAATACATACAATACACATGTCCCTATCTACCGTCACAGTGCCATACTTGCGCAAGTCCTCCAGAATCTCGTTCAGATGCTTGGTGTTGTCTATGGTTACAGACACACCCACCTCAGAGGTGCAGATCATATCAATACTGGTCTGGTAGCTCTCGAAGATCTCAAATACCTTACGCAAGAAGCCGTAAGCCAACAACATGCGGCTTGACTTGATTTTTATAGCCGTGATATTATCCTTAGCAGCCACAGCCTTGATGGTGTCACGCTTGGTCTTGTTAGAAATCAAGGTGCCTGGTGCGGTTGGCTCCATGGTATTCAGCAAGCGCACAGGGATATTGGCATATTTTGCAGGCTGGATGCAGGTCGGATGCAGAATCTTAGCACCAAAATAAGCTAACTCAGCAGCTTCCTCAAAGTGCAGCATAGGCACAGGATCGGTCTTATCTACCACACGAGGATCGTTATTATGCATACCATCAATGTCAGTCCATATCTGAATCTCCTCCGCATTGATGGCAGCACCCAGCAAAGAAGCCGTATAGTCACTGCCACCACGCTGCAGGTTATCCACCTCACCATAAGAATTACGGCAGATAAAGCCCTGGGTGATATAGAGGTCAGCACCGGCATGTAAATCCAGTTGTGCCATCAGCTTCTCTTTGATATATACAGGATCAGGCTCCGCATTCTTATCCATGCGCATAAAATCGAGAGCATTCAACAGCACCGACTTCACGCCCTGCTCTTGCAAATACAGATTCATCATGGCGGTAGAGATCAGCTCGCCATGAGAAAGTATCAACCTTTCTTCATACAAGGTGAAGAGGTCTTTGGTATAAGAGCGTATCTCATCAAAGTGCGACTTGATAACTTCCAAGCCCTTTTGTTTGAACTCTGGTGTCGAATAGAGTTCGTCGATATGACGCTCGTATTTACTTTCCAGTTTGTTAATCACTTCATTGGCGCCATCTGGATTCTTCTTATACAGATAATCCGAGATTTCCACCAATGTGTTTGTGGTACCCGACATGGCGGACAAAACCACAATCTTACATTCACCGTCAGTGATCAGCTTAGCCACATCCTTTATGCGCTGAGCTGTGCCTACTGAAGTACCTCCAAACTTTAATACTTTCATATTTTAATTCAATTAATATTTATCTTGTTCTTCTTTCACCAATTTTTGATCCTCACAA
>JAGCCV010000011.1 GCA_017651505.1 Bacteroidaceae bacterium
ACCTGAATACTGGTGTTTGGGCAAAGAAAGCATTGAAGGAAGCAAAGGTTTTCGGTGAGGTAGTAGAAGTGGCTTCTTCTGCTGACAAAAACTTTACTTATATTCCTAAGGGATGGACTTGTCCTACTGATGTTGACTATCTGCACGTCACTACCAATAATACCATCTATGGTACAGAGATCCGCAAGGATTTGGATGTGCCTGTGCCTATGATTGCTGATATGTCATCTGATATCTTCAGTCGTCCTGTTGACGTAAAAAAATACAAATGTATTTATGCGGGTGCTCAGAAGAACTTGGCTATGGCGGGTGTTACGTTGGTAATTGTGAAAGACGATGAATTGGGTAAGGTGAGTCGTTATATTCCTACCATGCTCGACTACCGTACTCATGTGTCTAAGGGGTCAATGTTCAATACACCTCCAGTAGTACCTATCTATTCAGCATTGGAAACACTTCGTTGGATCAAGAGATCTGGTGGTGTAGAGGAAATGGACCGTCGTGCCAAAGAACGTGCAGAGATGTTGTACAACGAGATTGATCGCAACAAGATGTTCCGTGGCACCGTTGTTCCTGAAGACCGTTCATTGATGAACCTTTGCTTCGTTATGGCAGATGAATACAAGGATTTGGAAAAAGATTTCTTGGACTTTGCAGTTGCAAACGGTATGGTGGGTGTGAAGGGCCATCGTGATGTAGGTGGTTTCCGTGCTTCTTGTTACAATGCCCAGCCACTTGAGGGTGTGAAAGCACTGGTGGCTTGCATGCAATTGTTTGAATCAAAACACTAATAGATAAACATGAAAGTATTAATAGCTACAGAAAAGCCGTTCGCCAAAGTGGCTGTTGACGGCATCCGTCAGGAGATAGAAGAGGCTGGATATGAACTGGCATTGTTGGAGAAATACACTGAGAAGGCGCAGTTGTTGGATGCTGTGAACGATGCTGACGCTGTGATTATTCGTAGTGATATTATAGACAATGAGGTGCTCGATGCTGCCAAGCAACTGAAAATTGTAGTACGTGCTGGTGCTGGCTATGACAATGTAGATTTGGAAGCTGCTACTGCTCATAATGTAGTAGTGATGAATACCCCTGGTCAGAACTCTAATGCTGTGGCTGAACTGGTATTCGGTTTGCTGGTATTTGCCGTTCGTAATTTTTATAACGGAAAAGCAGGTACTGAGTTGAAGGGTAAGAAATTAGGTATCTTGGCTTTTGGTAATGTGGGCCGTAATGTGGCACGTATAGCTGAAGGCTTTGGTATGGATATTTATGCCTACGATGCATTCTGCCCTAAAGAGGTGATTGAAGCAGCAGGTGTTCATGCTGTTGATTCAACGGAAGCATTGTTTGATATTTGCGACATTGTTTCTCTACATATTCCAGCAACTCCGGAAACTAAGAACTCAATCAATTATGAGATGGTCAATCGATTACCGAAGGGTGGTATCCTGATTAATACAGCTCGTAAGGAGGTGATTGATGAGGCTGGTTTGATTAAGTTGATGGAGGAGCGAGAGGATTTGAAGTATGTTTCTGACATTGCTCCTGCCAATGCTGATGAATTTGCTACCAAGTTTGCTGGTCGCTATTTTGCTACCCCTAAGAAGATGGGTGCCCAGACAGCTGAGGCTAACATTAACGCAGGTATTGCTGCTGCGAAGCAGATAGTAGGTTTCTTGCGTGATGGCATCACCAAGTTCCAGGTGAATAAATAATGGACGATACTTATAAGACGATATCAAAACTGGCTCAAGGAACTTACACCGAGAAAAGGAGTAAGTTCCTTGCTTTTGCTATACCTGTGCGAACGCTTGATGAGGTGAAGGAACACCTCAAATTCTATGAAAAGAAATATTTTGACGCTCGTCATGTCTGCTATGCTTATATGTTAGGTGCTGCTCGAACAGACTTTCGTGCCAATGATAATGGGGAGCCCAGTGGAACAGCTGGAAAACCCATTCTTGGACAAATCAATTCTTTCGGTTTGACTGATATCTTGATTGTCGTGGTGCGCTATTTTGGTGGTATTAAGTTGGGAACCAGTGGTTTAATTGTAGCATATAAATCAGCGGCTCAAGAAGCATTGAATGCTGCTGAAATCATTGAGAAGACGGTGGATGCTGACATTTCTTTCCTTTTTGAATACCCATTTATGAATGATGTGATGCGTATCGTGAAAGAAGAAAGTCCTGAGATAGTGTCCCAGGACTTTGATAATGATTGTCGCATGACGTTACGTATTCGAAAGAGTCAGTTTGATAGACTTAGGGAACGCCTGAAAAAGGTGGAGACCCTTCGTGTCAGTGAATAATCCAAGTTCCCCATCTCTCTCCTCATCTATTCTTCAAAAGATTGGTAGCGTGTGCTCAGCAACTTGCGGTCACCCAAGGTGTCGTTTACACGTGCCACATTGATCCAGAATTTATTCTCTTTCACACTTTCAATAGGATAGGCTGCTTTCTCACGACTATAACTGTGGTTCCACTCATTGGCCACCACTTCGTATTCAGGATGAGGCGCGTTTACCAGCACATTGTCGGTTTTGTCAGCTGTACCGTTTCTAACTTCCTCTATCTCTTGCCAAATGGTACACATTACTTCAATGAAATTGTTCAGCTCTGCAAGACTCTCACTCTCGGTAGGCTCTACCATCAGTGTGCCATGAACGGGGAACGAAAGGGTAGGAGCATGATAGCCGTAATCCATCAGGCGCTTGGCGATGTCGGCCTCGCTTACACCCACTTCTTCATGCAGCTTTCTGCAATCCAGAATCATTTCGTGTCCCACAAAACCATTTACACCACGATATACGATACCATAGGTGTCTTCTAAGCAAGTTGCCAAATAGTTGGCACTTAGAATGGCTATCTTGGTAGCTCGTGTTAAACCGTCAGTACCCATCATGCGGATATATCCATAGGCGATAGGCAGGATGCCTGCACTGCCGAAAGGAGCAGCTGCCACCTCGTTGGCACAATTGCCAAACAGAGGATGACCTGGGAGGAATGGTACTAAGTGTTGTTTTACACATACGGGACCAACACCAGGACCGCCACCTCCGTGAGGAGAAGAGAAGGTCTTGTGTAAGTTTAAGTGGCAAACATCGGCACCGATGGTACCAGGATTGGTAATGCCCACCTGGGCATTCATGTTGGCACCATCCATATAGACTTGGCCACCATATGCATGGATGATGTTGCAAATCTCCTTGATTTCCACCTCGAAGATGCCGTGTGTAGAGGGATAGGTTATCATTAAAGCAGCCAATAATTCCTTGTTGGCTTCAGCTTTCTCACGTAAGTCTTTCAGATCAACATTACCCTTATCGTCACAAGCTATTGTGATTGGTGTAAAGCCTGCTTGAACAGCTGATGCAGGGTTGGTGCCATGTGCTGATGCGGGAATCAGAATGATGTTTCTTTGATTTTGTCCAATGCTCTCTAAATAAGAGCGGATGATACGTAGGCCAGTGTATTCACCAGCTGCACCAGAGTTAGGCTGTAAGGTTACGCCGTCAAAACCGGTAATGATTTGCAGCTCCTCGCAGAGATTCTCTATCAGCTTGCGATAGCCAACAGCTTGGTCGGCAGGTACTAATGGGTGAAGGTTCGCAAACTCAGCTCTGCTCAAAGGCAACATTTCTGAAGCAGGATTCATCTTCATGGTGCAGGAACCTAACGAAATCATGGAGTGGGTGAGGGAGATGTCCTTGCGGTCAAGACGCTTGATATATCGCATCATCTCCATCTCGGTATGGTATTTCTGGAATACTTCATGTGTCAGATAGGGAGATGTGCGCCACAATACCTTGTTTATATTATTAGTAATAACTGGTACGTCGTCGATAGCTTCAAACTCATGCTGTGCTGCTGTAGCAAAGATGCGTAGCAACTCGTTGACAGCTGCAATGTCGGTTGTTTCGTCAATGCTCAAACCAACATGACCGTTGCTGAAGTAGTGAAGGTTCACCTCATGCTGAAGCGCTACTGCCTTTAATTGCTCAACCGTTGTTCCCTTGGGTAAACCTAAGTGCAGTGTGTCGAAATATTGCTCGTTAAACTGTTTGTAGCCGTATGATTCTAACTTTTCTGCCAGTAACGAAGCAATGCTATGGATGCGTTCTGCTATGGTACGGATGCCTTCCTGTCCGTGGTAAACAGCATAGAAACCTGCCATGCTCGCTAACAAAGCCTGTGAGGTGCAAATGTTAGAAGTGGCTTTTTCACGCTTAATATGTTGCTCACGTGTCTGTAAGGCCATGCGGAAACAGGTCTTACCGTATTTGTCTTTCGATAAACCGATGATACGTCCTGGCATCTGACGTTTGTACTCATCGCGTGTAGCGAAGAAAGCCGCAGAAGGACCACCATAGTACATGGGAGTTCCCAAACGCTGAGAACTGCCAAAAACTATGTCTGCACCCCATTCTCCAGGAGGAGTCAGTAATGCCAAACTTAGAATGTCAGCTGCAACAGCTACCTTGCAGTCTGCTGCATGGGCTTGTTCAACAAATGCGCGATAGTCTTCAACATTTCCTTCTGAATTAGGATATTGGATGATGCATGCAAATATATCGGGTGTCAAACTTACCGTCTTATAGCTACCGGTCTTGATAACTATCCCTTGTGGGATGGCGCGAGTCTTCAATACTGCTAATGTCTGTGGGAAGATGCTTTCATCAACAAACACCACGTTAGCCCCTGTTTTCTGTTGGGCGCGGGAACGGATGTTATACATCATCGTTACGGCTTCAGCAGCAGCAGTTGCCTCGTCCAATAAAGAACAGTTGGCCAAGGGCATAGCTGTAAGGTCAGCAATAGCTGTCTGGAAATTGATCAACGCCTCCAGTCGGCCTTGTGATACTTCTGATTGATAAGGCGTATAGGAGGTGTACCACACCGGATTTTCCAAGACATTACGCTGGATGACAGCTGGTGTGATGGTGTTATACCACCCCATACCAATGTATGTAGTATATAACTTGTTCATGGCTGCCAATTCGTTGATGTGTTTGGCAAACTCATATTCTGTCATAGCCTTAGGCAAGTCTAATGGTTGCTTTAAGCGGATGTCACCAGGGATAGTCTTGTCAATCAACTCGTCTATGCTTTTCACTCCTATCTTTTGCAGCATCAGCTGCTCGTCGGTTTCAGTAATGCCGACATGACGGTTTACCAAAAGGTCAGTTCTCATTTTTAATGTTAGGTTATAATTGATGGTTATTTATTTGTCCTAAAGATGTTATATCCTAAAAAAGGGATTTTCCGTTTTCTCAATGCCAATAGATGTAGGTGCCCCATGTCCTGGGTAAACAATTGTGTCATCAGGTAGAACGAACAATTTTGCGCAAATGCCTTCAATCAGTGTGTCAAAATTGCCACCAGCTAAGTCGGCACGCCCAATACTGCCTTGAAAAAGTACGTCACCAGAGAATAGGCAATTGTCAGCAGCACAATAGAATACAATACTACCAGGGGAGTGTCCTGGAACATGAATAACTTCCAGCTTGGTGTTACCAAATGTGACGATATTTCCTTCGTGCAGGTGTATAGTTGGTGGAACAGGTATTTCAGGCAACCTTAGACCAAACATACGACTCTGTTTGGGAGTCTCTTCTACCCAAAAGAGGTCGGCTTCATGAGCCTCGCTTTTAACGCCAAATGTTCTTTCACAAAAGGGATTGCCGCAGATGTGGTCTATGTGAAGATGTGTGTTGAGCAGGTGCTTCACTATTAAGTCGTGACTGTTAATGTAATCTTTCAAGGCAGTCTTCTCCTCTTCATAATAGCATCCAGGGTCAATCAACACTGCTTCATGGGTTTCGTCCCACAATACATAGCTGTTCACAGGGAACATGTTAAACTCAAATCTCTTAATCTTCATAATTATATATTATTGGCCATTAAAATTATTGTTTTCTAATCAGTAATCTAAATGGCCGTGAAAACTACTTGTTTTGTTTCAAAGTATTCCTCGGTAAAAAAGTCGGAGAGATGCCAGAAGATGCTTCGATCTTTCAGTTTGGCAGCTTCGTGTTCTAATTCCCCACCTTTTAAGCAAATAAGTCCATTGGGCAAGGCATTCTGCTGTTTGGGACTAATGTTTTTCCTCACCAATTTCACCAAATCTCCCAACGGCATAACAGCGCGGCTCACTACAAAGTCGAACTTAGCCTTTTCCTCCTCAGCTCTTTCATGTGCAAAAGAAACATTCTTCAATCCTATGCTTCTGCTGATTTCCGTAGCCACACGTATTTTCTTGCCAATGCTGTCAATCAAGTGGAACTTGACATCAGGAAATAGAATAGCTAATGGTATGCCGGGGAAGCCACCTCCGGATCCTAAGTCCATGACCGTAGTACCAGATTTAAAGTTGATAACTTTGGCTATGCCCAGCGAATGCAGGACGTGGTGCTCATACAAATTGTCAATATCCTTACGAGAAATCACATTGATTTTTGCATTCCAATCCTCGTATAATGCACCCAATGCCTTGAACTGGCACTGCTGCTCAACAGTCAGTCCATTGAAATACTTGTTAATTATTTCCCATTGGTTATTATCCATCGATAAGATTTAATTCCTTAGTTCTTTTACTATCATATACTCAGTATTCAAAATAGGGTCGAGCTGCTTAAAACTCAGGTCGATTTCTACTGGTCCTATCACATAAGGTGCAATCTCATAAATGTTATACAGGAATGAAATGCCACCTGGCGTCAACTTAAAATTTTCCGTCGGGATGATATCTGCAGTGGTGCCATAGCCGTACTCTTCCAACTCTTCCTTGGTAGAAGCCCCTACATCTTCCATCAACTGTGCAATTAGCATCTCTGTCAATTCGTCATCGTATTCACCTATCAGTAAATCGTTCAGTTCAATCTGTTTTAAGGTACGCAGGTCAATGTTCTGGAAATAGGTGAAATATACAGGATGGGCACCACCAGTAAACTCTTGCATATAGAAACGATAGGTGAGGAGGTGCTTGTTGTAATACTCGACTTTGGTCTCTGTCTCATATTCGTATGAGTACCATGCCTCGTTAGGTTTCTCACCCATATTAGTGCTCTCCTCACGATACATTGGCTCCAGATCTTTATGGTATGTGGAGAAGTAGTTGTCTGCAAAAAGTTTCATAGCTTGCTGTGGGTCTTGTGTAACATATTTCTCACCAAATACCAACTTTTGTAAAATGTGATTTATGCTGTCTTTCATCTTTTCATCAGAAGATTCTTTGATGAATGAAAAAACAATCTCCATTTTTGCTTCTGGTTTACTGGCGTCATCAAATAGATGCTGGCTTTCTTTAAGTGTAATATTGTCAAACTTTAAGTTGCCTGCCAGCCTGCTCTCTTGCTTGCATGCACTAAAATAGATGCAGAAAGTAAGTATAAAGATGATTGTTCTAACAATTTGTTTTTTCATACCATTTATAGTTTAAATGGATAAGCATATTCAGATAGCGAAGATACGAACTTTTTTTCGTATCTTTGCAATCAGTAAACAAAAAAAGCATGGGAAATTTGGTTGCTGAAGATTGGGGGCTTGTTGATTATGCTTACGCTTGGGATAGGCAAGAATATCTTTTTCGCCAGAGACTTGAACAGAAAGCATCTGGCGATGAAACTGCCGTTGACCGTATTGTCTTCTGTGAGCATCCTCATGTATATACTTTGGGACGTAGTGGTAAAGCTAACAACTTGTTAGTAACAGAGCAACAATTGCAACAGATAGGGGCTTCTTTTTACCATATAGACAGGGGAGGGGACATTACTTATCATGGTCCAGGACAGTTGGTCGTTTATCCTCTTCTTGATCTGGAACGATATGGCTTAGGCCTGAAGGATTACATATATTTAATAGAAGAAGTCATCATTCTTTTGTGTGCTTCTTATGGTATCCAAGCCATGAGAATGGAAAAGGCCACTGGCGTTTGGCTGGATGTGAACACGTCACGTGCTCGAAAGATTTGTGCGATTGGGGTGAGAAGCAGTAGGTATGTTACCATGCATGGATTGGCACTGAATGTGAACACAGACCTTCGATATTTTAGCTATATCAATCCTTGTGGTTTTGTTGATAAGGGGGTAACGTCCCTTGCTCAAGAATTAAAAGTTGAGGTGTCTATGAATGAGGTAAAACAACGTCTTGCGGATAGATTGATGGATTTATTAAATAAAAGATTATGAAGATAACGTCAGCAGAATTTGTCATTAGCAATACAGATGTTAACAAATGCCCAAAAACGGGCCTTCCTGAATATGCTTTTATTGGTAGAAGTAATGTCGGAAAGTCAAGTCTTATCAATATGCTTACTGGCAATAAAAAACTGGCGATGACTTCTTCTACTCCTGGTAAGACTTTGCTCATCAATCATTTCTTAATTAATAAGCAGTGGTATTTGGTGGATTTACCAGGTTATGGCTATGCTAATCGCAGTAAAAAAGGGGTGGCCGATATCCAGCGTGTAATAGGTTCTTATCTGGAGAAACGTATGGAAATGACCTGTCTCTTTGTGCTGATTGATAGCCGGTTAGAGCCGCAGAAGATAGATGTGGACTTTATGAGCTGGCTGGGCGAGAATCAAGTGCCTTTTGCCATCGTTTTCACGAAAGCTGATAAGCAGTCGAAATCACGAACTGAAAGCAATATTAAAGTGTATCTTGAGAAGTTGAAGGAACAGTGGGAAGAATTGCCACCACATTTCGTTACTTCTTCTCTTAGTGGAGCTGGAAAGGATGATATGTTGGCATATATAGACTCTGTTAATTCTTCATTGAAGAAAAATTGATATTTGTTTTCACTTTTTTTTTAAAAGTGTGCAATGATACAAACTATTTTTTGTAAATTTGCAGTCTTGTTTAGAAGATTATAAACTATTGAATTAAAAGAATTATTGAAAATGAGCTTACTATCAGAGAAGTTGGGTAAATACCAAGAACCTCAGTTTTACAAGGCTAAGGGCGTTTACCCCTATTTCCGAGAGATTGACAGTCATCAAGGCACCGAAGTGATGATGAGTGGCAAGAAAGTCTTAATGTTTGGCTCAAACGCCTATACTGGCCTGACATACGACCAAAGAATTATTGACGCATCCATTGAGGCAACAAAAAAATATGGTACAGGTTGTGCCGGATCACGTCTGTTGAATGGTACACTTGATATTCATGTTCAACTTGAAAAGGAACTTGCAGCCTTTTTGGGAAAGGATGAGGCCATGTGTTTCTCTACAGGTTTTACTGTAAATGAAGGTGTAATTCCTCAATTAGTGGGCCGTGGAGATTATATCATTTGCGACGACCGTGATCACGCTTCTATCGTTGATGGCCGTCGCCTTTCTTTTGCCACTCAACTTAAATACAAGCACAACGATATGGAAGCATTGGAAAAGGAACTCAAGAAATGTGAGCCCGATGCTATAAAGTTAATTGTCGTTGATGGAGTGTTCTCTATGGAAGGTGATTTGGCAAATCTGCCAGAAATCATTCGCCTAAAGAAGAAATACAATGCTTGTGTGTATGTTGATGAAGCTCATGGCATTGGCGTATTTGGTAAGCAAGGGCGTGGTGTTTGCGATTATTTTGGTGTAACAGATGAGGTTGATGTTATTATGGGTACATTCAGTAAGTCGCTTGCCTCGTTGGGAGGTTTTGTCGCTGCTGAATCTGCGGTTATTAATGCATTACGCCATAGTGCTCGTTCCTACATATTCCAAGCAAGTAGCACTCCCGCTGCAACAGCAGCTACTATTGAAGCACTGCATATTATCCAGAATGAGCCAGAGCGTCAAGAGAAATTGTGGGAGATTACTAACTATGCCTTGGAAGAGTTCCGTAATGCGGGTTTTGAAATTGGTGATACCCAATCACCCATTATCCCACTATATGTCCGTGATACCTATAAGACTTTTGCTGTAACAAAGGCTGCGTTTGATGAAGGTATCTTTATTAATCCTGTTATACCACCTGCATGCGCTCCTCAGGACACCTTGGTACGAGTGGCACTGATGGCTACTCATACAAAGGAGCAAATTGATTATGCAGTGGAACATTTGGCAAAATGTTTCCGTGAATTAGATATCATTCATTAAAAAATGTGTGAGATTTATATTTTTTTAGTTTTAAATTTTGAATTATAAAAAAACCTGTTTATATTTGCAATCGAAAATAACAGGCAAAACATATTAAATCTCTCTGTAAGTTTTTGAATTAGATGTTGTAGTGAAAGGGGGAGGGGGAATGTGAATTTCTCCTCCCTCAGTTTTTTTTAAAAAAAGTGCGAGAAAGTTTGCATGTATGAAAAATATGTTTTACCTTTGCAACGCTTTTCTAAAAAAGCCTTCGGGGTGTAGCGCAGTCCGGTTAGCGCACCTGCTTTGGGAGCAGGGGGTCCCAAGTTCGAATCTTGGTACCCCGACATAGAAATGTTAAAGTTAGTACAATGAAAAGACAGTTGCGATTCACTATTTATCGTGACTGTCTTTTTTTAGATTACTATGAAACGAGAGGAGCAGATTAAGAGGATTCAAGATTGTAAAATAAACTGGGACTTTATAGTCATTGGCGGAGGTGCAACAGGCTTAGGCTGTGCTGTTGATGCAGCTTCTCGAGGCTATCAGGTCGTTATGCTTGATCAAGATGACTTTGCTAAATGTACATCCAGCAAAAGCACAAAACTGGTGCATGGCGGAGTTCGCTATCTCCAGAAAGGTGATGTCATGCTGGTGTTGGAAGCTTTGCACGAGCGAGGTCGTATGAAAGCTAACGCTCCTCATTTGGTAAAGAATCAATCTTTCGTAATAGCCAACTATTCATGGTGGGATAATTTCTTGTATTTCTGTGGACTTACCTTTTATGACATGCTTTCGTGGGGATTTGGTTATGGACATTCCAAGTTTATAGGCAAAAAGTCTGTCTTGCGCAGGTTGCCAGCCATCAAACAAGAGGGGTTGAAGGGTGGAATTGTTTATCATGACGGACAGTTTGATGACGCTCGTATGGCTGTCAATTTAGCGGAGACCTGCATAGAACTAGGAGGAGTAGCAATTAATCATATGAAGGTTGTTGACTTCTTGCATAATTCGCAAGGCAAGATATGTGGAGTAAGAGCCTTTGATAACGAGACAGGGAATACTTATGAGCTTCTATCAAAAGCGGTGATAAATGCAGCTGGTATCTTCGTGGATGAAGTGATGAAGTTAGATGCATCTGGACATAAACCCATGGTAAAGCCCAGCCAGGGGACACATCTTGTGTTAAATATGGATTTCTTGCAAAGCAATGATGCACTGATGGTACCCAAAACCAGTGATGGAAGGGTGCTGTTTGCTGTGCCTTGGCACAACAGAGTGGTGGTAGGGACTACAGATGTGTTACGTGACTATCCGGAAAGTGAGCCTCGTGCTTTAGAAGAAGAAATAGACTTCATCCTTAAGACTGCTGGATTATATTTGTTGCCTGCACCCTCTCGAAAGGATATATTAGCTGTGTTTGCTGGGCAAAGACCTTTAGCTGCACCTAAAAAAGAAGGGAAAAGTACTAAAGAAATCTCGCGTAGTCATAAGATAATCGTTTCTGACAACGATTTAATTACCATTACAGGAGGAAAGTGGACAAGCTATAGGTTGATGGCTGAAGACACAATCGACAAGGCCATATCCATAAGACTGGTGGAGAAACGCAAATGCGTAACCAAACACTTGAAAATTCATGGCTGGCGGCAAAACCCCGACCTTTCAAATCATTATTATATATATGGTAGTGACGAACCAGCTCTACATCAAGTGGAGCAGGAACGTGAAAAGTTTCAGGAGAAGATATCTCCTAAATATGACTATACTTTTGGTGAGGTGGCTTGGGCGGTAAGGCATGAGATGGCTCGTACATTGGACGATGTGCTGGCTCGTAGAGTCCGTCTGTTGTTTGTTGATGCACGTGAGGCTCTGCGTGTAGCACCAGAGGTAGCCAAGGTCATGGCATTAGAGTTAGACATGCCTGAATCGTGGGTAGATGAGCAGATAGCTGAATTTACATCTATTGCCGAGAAATACATTGTTGAAGAATGAATCTGCACATGCTTGTTATTGTGCGTTTATGTATTAATTAATTATTTACAAATGAAAGAAAAGATTTTTCAGTTAAGGAAAAAGGCTGTTCGTTTTCACCAGTTCCAGAATAGTCCGTATGCAGTTTTCCGTAGTCTGAAAGTCAATGTCACCATTGGTGTGCTGTCGGTGGCAACACTGACTTTTGCTACACCTGATACAGCTACAGCTCAGGTGTCATTGACTTTGCAACAGGACCAGGAGAACCTCTACGAACTGGAAGAGGTGGAAGTGACCAGTAGTCGTGCCCCGCTCACACTTGGGCAGTCTGCACGATTGGTAACTGTGCTGAATCGTGAGGCAATAGCCTCTGCTTCTGCGCAAAGTGTGAATGACCTGCTCAAACTCGCTGCTGGTGTCGATGTCCGCCAGCGTGGCCCTATTGGAGCGCAAACCGACATCAGTGTTCGTGGGGGGACCAACGAACAAATTACTATCCTTCTTAACGGCATCAACATCAACGACCCGCAAACGGGACATAACACTGCCGATTTCCCAGTTGACATTTCTGATATTGAACGCATTGAGGTACTTGAGGGACCTGCAGGACGCGTATATGGCACGTCTTCTTTGGTGGGGGCCATCAACATTGTTACCCGAAAATCCGATAAAACCAGTGCCGATGTGCATTTGGAGGCTGGCTCTTTCGGTTATGTGTCAGGAGGGGGGAGGGCAAATATCTCAAATGGTGATATTCATAACCTACTTTCCGCTTCTTATACTCGTAGCGATGGCTATAGCCGTAACCAGGCAGGTACCCTTAATAGCGATTTCAATACGTTGAAGCTTTTCTATCAAGGAAGATATGAGGATGAAAGCCTCACCTTGTCCTGGCATGCTGGACTTAGCAATAAGAACTTTGGTTCTAACACATTTTATAGTGCTAAGTACGACGATCAGTTTGAACATACTTTCAAACTCTTTACAGCTGTTCAGGCAGAAACGAAAGGCCTGTTTCATTTCAAACCTTCTATCTATTGGAACCGTTCTCATGATCGTTTCGAGCTCTTCCGCGGTACTGAGGCAAAAGTGCCATTTAACTATCATCGTACGGATGTGTTTGGCATCAACCTCAATAGCTACATTGACTGGACATTGGGCAAGACGGCTTTTGGGGCGGAGTTTCGAAATGAAGATATCGTGAGTACTAACTTGGGAGAACCATTGCATAATCAGTTGGATATCCATGGCTCCGACAGACAATATACCGTGGGGCTGAATCGTAGTAACCTCAGTTTTCATTTGGAGCACAACTTGTTGTTCAACCACTTTACTTTAAGTGCAGGGGTGATAGCAGTGAAGAATACTTGGAACGAAATGTCGTTCCGATTGTATCCGGGTGTGGACGCCAGTTGGCAGTTTGCTCGTCACTTCAGGGCTTATGCTTCTTTCAATACCTCGTTGCGAATGCCGTCTTTCACCGAACTCTATTATTCGGTAGGTGGGCATCAGGCAGACAAGTATTTGAAGCCAGAAGAGATGCAAGCCTATGAGGTGGGGGTAAAATATCTATCTGGCGGACTGAGAGGTAGCATCAGTATTTACCATCATCATGGTACCAATATGATAGATTGGATAAAGGATACTCGACAAGGGGAAGATGCTGTCTGGCAATCAGTTAACCACACTAAGCTGAATACCCTGGGAGTTGAGGCAAGTTTAGTCCTTGATTTCCTGCATATAGTGCCAGCGCAGCGATTCTTGCATCAATTGAGCATAAGCTATAGCTATATTGATCAAGATAAAGATATGGAAGAATACATACAATCGCAATATGCTTTGGAGTATCTAAAACATAAACTCGTGGCAAAGGCAGATGTTCAACTGATGAGGCATTTGTTCCTGAATCTTTCCTATCGTTATCAGGAGCGTAAGGGTAATTACCAGGAACTGACAGGAGTAGTCAAACCCTATGGCTCCTATTCGCTGGTAGATGCCCGGTTGTCTTGGAAAGCTAACAATTATCAGCTCTATGTCGAAGCTAATAACTTGTTTGATAAGATTTATAATGACTATGGTAATGTGCCACAGCCAGGCAGATGGGTGATGTGCGGAGCTAATTATACATTCTAAAAACATCTCTTTTTTGTTTTTTTTTTATAAATTACTTTTTGCATTTCATTAATTAGAGTATTATCCTTATATTTGTAAAATAATATGTTGGTAGATAATACATGAAGACAATATACTTGATAGGGATTTTGGTAGGGTTGAACCTTGCAGCAATGGCGCAAGGTAATGATGAAGTTTACCAATCCCCATTTGATTTTCCCATGGTTTTTTCTGGCAACTTTGGGGAGATACGTGCCAATCATTTTCATGGAGGGCTGGACTTTAAGACCCAGGGCGCTACTGGTAAGCCCATCAAGGCGCAGGCTAATGGTTTTATTTCACGCATCCGTGTGAACACAGGATCCGGATATGTGCTAAATGTTACTTATGACAATGGCTATTATTTGATATACAGACATCTGAGTAAGTTTATTCCGGAAATTGATGAGCGTGTTAAGCAATGGCAGTATGAGCACGAACAATGGGAGGTGGATATCATTCCCAAAGAAGGAGAGTATCCTGTAAAAGCAGGTGATTTGTTGGCCTATAGTGGCAATACAGGTTATTCTTTTGGTCCTCACCTACATTTAGATATGGTTGAACTGAAGACTGATGAGTTTGTTGACCCGTTGCCTTTCTTCCGCCATTCAGTGAAAGACCATACGGCACCAACAGCTGAAGGTTTTATGATAATCCCACAGCACGGCTTGGGTGTGGTGGACGGTCAGACAGGAGAAAAAACATTTGCCATTAGTACCAGGAACCCTCAGAAGTCCATTACTGCATGGGGTGTTATAGGAGTAGCCTTGAAAGCTTATGACCACATGGAAACTGTAACCAACCGTTATGGCGTAAAACTATTGGTATTAGAGGTAGATGGCGAGGAGGTGTTTCGTAGTGATGTGTCACGCTTTGCTGAAAGTGAACATCGCTACATTAATTCATGGACTTCTGGTCAATACATGAAGTCTTTTATAGAACCTGGTAACCAATTGCGTATGCTCACAGCAAGTAATGGTAATCGAGGCTTGTTGACCATTGACGAGGAAAGGCCCTATCATTTGGTCTATACCTTAACAGATGGATTGGGTAATTCCTCAAAAGCTGAGTTTACTATTATAGGCAAACGACAAGATATTCCCCCTATAGGAAAAGATAAACAATTAACATTCCATTGGGATGAGGTGAACATCTTTCAACAGCCTGGTATTGATGTAGTGGTGCCACGTGGCAGATTGTATGATGACCTATACTTGGACTATAAAGTGAGCAAGGGCAACAATGATGTGGCGTTTACTTACCAGTTGAGTAAGCGCGCTATTCCACTCCATGACTATGCTGATTTAAGTATAGGTATTACCCAATTACCCATATCAGATGTAAGCAAGTATTATGTGGCAGGCATTGACAGTAAAGGAAAGCGTTATAGCTTGGGTGGAAAGTTTGAAAATGGATACATGAAGGCTAAAGTTCGTGAAATAGGCACATTTACTGTGGGTATTGATTCTATCCCACCTGTAGTAACGCCACTGAACCCGCAACAGTGGGGCAGGAGTGGTGCCATTACTCTTCAAGTCAAGGATGAACATACAGGCATCAGCACTTATCGTGGTACGATAGATGGACAATATGCCTTGTTTGGGAAATACAACTCGGTGAATAACCATATTGTCTGCTATCTCGACCCAAAGCATGTACAGAAGGGAGGTAAACATGAACTGGTGTTCACTGCCACAGATGAATGTGGAAATGCGGTAACTGAAATTTTTAATTTTACTTGGTAATATGAAAAGACTCTCAATTGCATTGCTGGCTATTTTTGGTGCTACCATCAACGCCTTAGCGTGTACCAACTTGATTGTCGGTAAGAACGCATCTGCCGATGGATCAGTAATGATTTCTTATTCAGCCGATTCTTACGGCATGTTTGGATACTTATATCACTCTCCTGCAGGAAAACATGAGAAAGGGGAGATGATTGATATCTATGACTGGGATGATGGTACCTATCATGGCCAGATTGCCCAAGTGGCACAAACTTATAATGTGATAGGCAATATGAACGAGTTTCAGGTGTCTATCGGCGAAACCACCTTTGGCGGTCGTGAAGAACTGGTAGATAAAAATGGTATAATTGATTATGGTTCACTGATATACATTACTTTGCAGCGTTCGCGAACTGCCCGTGAGGCTATTCGAATCATGACTGACTTAGTGCAGCAATATGGCTATGCCAGTAGTGGCGAGTCATTCTCAATAGCTGACCCTAATGAGGCTTGGATTATGGAGATGATAGGCAAGGGAACGGGTAATCGTGGTGCTGTGTGGGTGGCAGTCAGAATACCTGATGACTGTATCGCTGCTCATGCTAACCAGAGCCGTATCCATAAGTTCAATATGGATGATAAAGAGAATGTGATGTACGCGTCTGATGTTATCTCTTTTGCACGCGAGAGAGGTTACTTTAATGGTGTCAACAAGGATTTCGATTTTGCCGATGCTTATAATCCTTTGGACTTTGGAGGTTTGCGTTATTGTGAAGCCCGTGTGTGGAGCTTTTATAACCGTTATACCAACCGAGGTGAGGAGTTCCTTCCATACATTTTAGGTACTTCGTCTAATCCAATGCCTCTGTATGTGAAGCCCAACAAGAAGCTTTCTTTGCAAGATGTACAGAACATGATGCGTGACCATTATGAAGGCACTGCATTGGATATTACACAAGATGTAGGTGCTGGTGCATATCATACGCCTTATCGTCTTTCTCCTCTATCTTTCGAGGTGGATGGCAAGCAGTACTTTAATGAGCGTCCTATCTCTACCCAGCAGTCTGCATGGGTATTTGTGTCACAGTTGCGGTCTAACATGGTAGATGCTGTGGGTGGCGTGCTCTGGTTTGGTTGTGATGATGCCAACATGACTGTCTTTACCCCTGTGTATTGCTGTACTGATGTGGTGCCAGCATGTTATAAAGATGGTATTGATGGCGCCAACGATGTTACTTTCTCGTTTAACTCAGCTTTTTGGGTGATGAACTGGGTAGCCAATATGGTGTATCCACGCTATGACTTGATGATTGAGGATGTGAAGGCTATTCAGAGCGATTTGGAGAACACATTCTTTCAAGCTCAGAATGCTGTTGAGACTACTGCGATGGAACTCTATAAAGATTCCCCTTCCAAAGCAAAGGCTTATCTTACCAATTACAGCAATATGATGGCTATGAATACCATTGATGTATGGAAGAAGTTAGGCGAATATCTCGTAGTCAAGTATAATGATGGCGTGATTAAGCGTATGCCAACCACAACTTATATAGGCAAGAATACTAAACAGGTTGAAAGAAAATTAGTACGTCCAGGAATCCCTGCGGAATTAAAACAGGAGATTGCTCGCCAGACAGGGGATCGTTATAAAATGCCTTAAATATTAACACTTAAATAATGTATCATGGAAAACCAGGAATTAATCAAACAGGTTACTGAGAGAGCCCAGCAGTGGCTTACCCCGGCTTATGATGCCGAAACTCAGGCAGAAGTAAAACGAATGCTGGATAACCCTGACAAAACAGAGTTGATAGAGTGTTTCTATCGTGATCTTGAATTTGGTACGGGTGGTTTGCGTGGCATCATGGGTGCTGGTACTAACCGTATGAATATCTATGTGGTGGGTGCTGCTACTCAAGGTTTTGCTAACTATCTGAAGAAAAACTTCAAGGATAGAGAGCAGATTTCAGTGGCCATTGGCTACGACTGCCGTAACAATAGCGACCTTTTTGCCAAGAAGTCAGCAGATATATTCTCTGCCAATGGCATTAAGGTATATCTATTTGACGATATGCGCCCAACACCAGAGATGAGTTTTGCCATCCGTTACTTAGGCTGTCAGGCAGGTATTAACCTAACGGCTTCACATAACCCCCGTGAATACAATGGATACAAGGCATATTGGGAAGATGGCGCGCAGGTGTTGGCTCCACATGACAAGGGTATCATTGACGAAGTGGGCAAGGTGAAAGTGCAAGACATCAAGTTTGAGGGCAATCCCGATCTAATAGAGATTATAGGTGCTGATATCGACAAGATTTATTGGGATCAGGTACATACCATTTGCATCGATCCCGATGTGATTAAGCGACAAAAAGACCTGAGTATTGTTTATACACCGTTACATGGCACTGGTATGAATGGTATTCCACAGTCACTGAAGTTGTGGGGTTTTGAAAATGTTCATTGCGTACCTGAGCAAATGGTGAAGAGTGGTGACTTCCCCACCGTTGTCAGTCCTAATCCTGAGAATGCAGAGGCATTGACATTGGCTATCAATTTGGCTAAAGAAATTGATGCTGATATCGTGATGGCCAGTGACCCGGACGCTGACCGTGTAGGTATGGCTTGCAAGAACGATAAGGGTGAATGGGTGCTCATCAATGGTAACCAAACATGCTTGCTCTTCCTCTATTATATCATCACCAACCGTAAAAAGTTGGGTAAGATGGTTGGTAACGAGTTCGTGGTAAAGACCATCGTGACGACCGAGGTGATTCGTCAGATTGCTGAGAAGAATAACATCGAGATGCGAGATTGTTACACTGGCTTCAAATGGATCGCACGTGAAATCCGACTGTCAGAGGGAGTTAAGCAATACATAGGTGGTGGCGAAGAGAGCTATGGTTTCTTAGCTGAAGACTTCGTTCGCGATAAGGATGCTGTTTCTGCTTGTGCCTTATTGGCAGAAATCTGCGCTTGGGCTAAGGATAATGGCAAGACACTCTATGAGGTACTGATGGATATCTACCTCGAGTATGGCTTCTCTAAGGAATATACTGTAAATGTAGTGAAGCCTGGTAAGAGTGGTGCTGAGGAAATCCAGCAGATGATGGTGAACCTGCGTCAGAACAGCCCGAAGGAATTAGCAGGTTCTAAAGTTACGTTAGTAAAGGACTATAAGACCCTGAAACAGACAGATGCGGCTGGCAAGGTGTCGGATATGGATATGCCTGATACGTCAAATGTGTTACAGTTCTACACCGAGGATAATACTAAGGTGAGTGTACGTCCTTCTGGTACTGAACCAAAGATTAAGTTCTACATGGAGGTAAAGGGTACTATGAAGAGTGTAGCCGACTATGTTGAAGCTGATGCGGCAGCAGCCAAGAAGATTGAGGCTGTTCGTGCTTCCTTAGGTATCTGATGATAATACTAATACTCCCCGCCCATCGGGCGGGGAGTATAGTTTTAAATTATTTTTTGATACGCCAATCGTTCGTCTCCATTCAAGAGGAAGATAATACCGCAATACAGAAATCCATGCTTTCGCAGGTTATGCTGCATGATGTGGTTGTCTCGATGTGTATCAATGCGGATATTGTTAGTTACTTGGAAGCAATGATTCATGGCAGCTGAAAAAACACCGTGACTTTCGGGTGTACTCGCCATACGGTGTATCACGTAATACGGACTTTCTGTTTCCACCCATGCCCCTTCATAAATCTTCAAGTACGTGGGATCTGGACCTGGGATAAAGGCAAATGTGCCGATGGCTTTTCCGTCCTCAATACACAGATAGCTGTATCCGTTCTCTATATCCTTTATGATTAATTCAGATGATGGACTGTCTCCACTCCATTGATGCAAATTACCATCACTCCTCATAATCTGTCTGCCTTTCTCTATCAATGATAGAACGGTGGACTGGTCTTTCGTTGTTGAGTGTCGTATTTGTATCTTTCCCATCTTTAATAGAAAGAATATTAATAGATTCTGAAGCCAATAATCTTACGCACCTCATTTAGAGTATCCAATGCACTTTGGCGTGCATAGTCAGCACCTTCCTTTGCCACCTTGTCAAGTAATGCTGTATTAGCACTGTATTCCTCAATCTTTTCACGGATAGGAGCTACGATGCTTACCAAGTCTTCTGCTATCTGCTTTTTCAGGTCACCGTAACGCAGTGTGCAGTCGTTCCACTTATCGTCAAAATACTGATAGGTATCTGGCGTAGAGGCTATCTTAAGGAAAGTAAATAGGTTCTCTATTACCTCTGGACGTTTGCTGTTTGGCTCCTGGGGACCGTTATCGGTCACAGCCTTCATCACTTTTTTACGGATAGTCTTGTCATCATCACGCAGGTAGATGCAGTTGCCTTCGCTTTTCCCCATCTTGCCACTGCCATCGAGTCCAGGTACCTTTAGCGCAGTAGCGTTAAAGTAGAAGTTCTGAGGTTCTGGGAAGAACTCGATACCATATATATTATTAAAGCGGCGTGCGCATTTGCGCATCATTTCCATGTTCTGCTCCTGATCCTTGCCTACAGGCACCTTGTGTGCCCTGTGCTGCAGAACGTCAGCAGCCATCAAAGTAGGGTAGGTCAATAGACCTGCATTCACATTGTCAGGTTGCTTGCGGGCTTTCTCCTTAAAGGTAGTCACACGCTCCAGCTCTCCCAGGTATGTGTTCATGTTCAGATACAGATACAACTCCAATGTTTCCTTTACATCACTTTGTACGTAGATGGGAGCTTTCTGTGGATCAATACCACAAGCAAGGTATTCCGCTAATATCGTGCGCGCACTGTTCTGAATATTTTCTGGTTTGGGATGTGTCGTTAATGAATGCCAGTCGGCAATGAAGAACATACTCTGATAATTGTCTTGCATAGCCACGAAGCTCTTCACTGCTCCGAAATAGTTACCTAAGTGCAGGTTTCCTGTAGGACGAATGCCACTTACTACTTTTTCCATTTCTTTAATAATGATTTGTTTTAATAGCGTGCAAAGATAGAAAAAATTACTATATTTGCCAACGATTTGTGATGAAAGTAAAAAATACATGATAATATGAAGAAGAATTTAGAGACTATCTGTGTGCAAGGTGGATGGAAACCAAAGAATGGCGAGCCTCGCGTATTACCTATCTATCAGAGCACTACATTTAAGTATAGCAGTACAGAAGAGATGGCTGACCTCTTTGATCTCAAGGCTGAAGGCTATTTCTATACCCGGTTGGCAAACCCTACAAACGATGCTGTAGCTGCCAAGATTAACGAATTGGAAGGTGGTGTGGGCTGTGTGCTTACTTCATCTGGCCAGGCTGCCAACTTCTATGCTATCTTCAATATCTGCCAGGCTGGTGATCATTTCATTACTTCCAATACAATCTATGGTGGCACATTCAATTTGTTTGGTGTTACTTTGAAGAAATTAGGTATCGAGTGTACGTTTGTTGATCCTGATTGGAGCGACGAGCAAATTGAAGCTGCTTTTCGTCCTAATACCAAGTGCTTCTTTGGTGAGACCATTTCTAACCCGGGCGGCAATGTATTCGATATCGAACGTTTTGCTAAAATGGCTCATAAGCATGGGGTACCGCTGATAGTTGACAATACATTTGCTACACCCATCAATTGTCGTCCGTTCGAGTGGGGCTGCGACAATGTAACCCATAGTACAACCAAGTATATGGATGGTCACGCTACCCAAGTGGGTGGCGCTGTTGTAGATAGTGGCAACTTTGATTGGGAGGCTTACGCCGATAAGTTTCCTGGTCTTACCACCCCTGACGAGAGCTATCACGGACTTACCTATACCAAAGCCTTTGGCAAGAAAGCATATATCACTAAGATAGTAAGTCAGCTTATGCGCGACTTGGGTTCCATCCCAGGCCCTCAGAACTGCTTCTTACTGAATTTGGGTTTGGAAACGTTGCATCTGCGTATGCCTCGCCATTGTGAGAATGCGCAAAAGGTAGCCGAATGGTTACAGGCTAATCCAAAGGTGGCTTGGGTAAATTATTGTGGCTTGCCAGGCAACAAGTATTATGATTTGGCAAAGAAGTACCTGCCAAATGGATCTTGCGGTGTTATCGCCTTTGGCTTGAAAGGTACCCGTGAAGAGGCTGTCCGCTTTATGGATGCCCTCGACTTTGTTGCCATTGTGACCCATGTAGCTGATGCCCGCACTTGTGTGCTGCATCCAGCAAGTCATACTCACCGTCAGCTCAGCGATGAACAACTGCGTGAGGCAGGTGTGGCTCCCGACTTGATTCGCCTTTCTGTTGGCATCGAGAATGTCAACGATATCATTGCTGACTTGGAACAAGCAATGGAGAAGATTTGAATGTTTTAGATTCTTTTTTTATAATTGTGAAGACAGTGAGTGTTATGCATCACTGTCTTCTTTTTTGTGACTGCAAACTATGTTATGGGTTTCAGTATAGCCTATTAATTGGTTCTATTTTCCTGTGGCGTGGCGGTAAGCCAAAAGCTTGTTCTGATAGTTAGTGTAGGCATCCGTACGCTTGTCGAAGGCTTGCTGGTAGAGCAGTTGTGCTTCTAACAGATCACTCATGGTGCAGGTGCCAGCTTGGTAGAAATCGCGATTGAGGCGCAAGTTCTCGGTGGCCTGCTCAATGCTACGTTCAGCAATGCCGAGCTGCTGGTAAGCTTCCTGTACATTGTTCCATGCACTTTGCATATTGATTTTCAGCAGTTCGGAGTTGTCTTCCAGTTGGTCAATGGCTTTCTGACGCTCTATCTTCTTGCGTTTGATAGTGTGTGAACCGCCCCACCAGTCTGAAATTGGAATGCTTACGGTAGCCATGAGCATGCCGAATGAACGACCAGACTCCATTAAGTTGTGATAAACAAGCCCTGCCCCCACAGCTACGGTAGGCAGGTTGCTGCCTATTGCTAACTTGTGCTGCAAATTTGAAGCTTCTACCTGTTTGCCAAGTAGTTTGTATTCTGGGGTGTTGAGCAATGCCTGTTGGTGGTCTTGCTTTTCTGTCAGCGGAGACTGCACCTCGGGATTATAGTCTAAGGTAAACTCAGTACTTTGTAGTCCGCAATACTGGGCCAATAACATACGCAAGATAGAGATTTTGTTATTCAAGGTGAGTTTTTGACTCTCCACATCGTTCTGCCGAAGTTCCACCTGCAAGAGGTCGTTGCGCAGAGCCACGCCTGCCTTTACAGCTACCGTCACATCCTTATTGATGTCCTTTAACAGCGTCTCGACAGCATTAACTGTTTTAAGCTTCTCCTCCAGCGAGACAATCTGCCAGTAGTATTGCTCTGCTGTTTTTTCCACCTCGTTCTCTGAGAGCTGCAACTGCAGTCGGCTCACATCTTCTCCCACCTTGGCCAACTTGTTGCCGTTGATGATTTGTCCACCGGCAAATACCGGCTGAATGGCCATCACACTACCCATCACACCTTTCTTCATCATCTCCATGCTTATGGGTTGTCCCATCGATGCCAAGGCCTCTACTGGCAGTATGCCCGACTGGGCAATGGCGGCAGCTACCTCTGGGCTGATATACTGTGACATGTCAACATCCATCTTGGCCATTCCCTTATTGGCATTAAACCAGAATCCGGTGCCACTTACGGTAGGGAAGTACTTGGTGAATGCTTCCTTGCGTTGTTGCTCCGCGGCATCTACACTGCGTTGTGCATTGCGCAGGGTGATGTTATTGTGACGGGCAGAGTCGAGAATCTGCTCCAGGGTAAACAATGATTGAGCATTGAGCATTGAGTGCTGTGTATTGAAGGTCAGAAATGCGATGACACAACCAATTATGAGAATATATCTTTTCATGTCTTTTGTTTTTAGATTTACCATTGCCCTCATTTAAGCGATACTTTCCAATAAACTACTGGCAATACAGTAACAACCATGATCAGCGAACCGATACCGCCAGCAAAGATGGTGACACCCACTGGCATCCAGAACGATGTCTGGGCTATGATCATAGGCACCACACCCACAGCTGTAGTGGCAGTTGTGAGGAAGATTGGCACCATGCGTCGTTTTCCGGCGTCATATGCAGCTTGTTTCACCGCCTCATTGTAGGCCTTGCGATTGGTCTTCCAATTGCCATGCTCAGCTACAAACTGCTTTAAGAGACTGTTGGCATGCTCAAAAATAAGTATTTCGTTACGCATAATCATACCCATCAGTGTGATGAAACCCATGACTGAAGTCAGTCCAAGAGTACGCCCCATGAGTCCGAGGCCTAATAAGGCACCGGGCATCATCAGTCCGAGTGCAGCTATACATACTGTGGTGATGCCGTATTTCTTGAAATTGAATAGTAGGAAAAAGAAGATGATGATCATGGAAATGGCTACACCCCCAAAAATTTGAGGCAGTGCCTCGGCATCATATTCAATTTCACCACCTACTTCAGCCCGCACCCCATCGGGCAGGTCAAGATCATTTTCCATGATATCAGCTATGCGACTTTCAACAGGTGCAGCATATACCCCCTGCGCAAACTGGCCTGTGACTGTGAGACAACGCTCACCACCACGGTGCATGATACGACTCTCGTGCCATGCGGGAGCAACCTTGGCAAATTGGCGTACAGGCACACTGCCGTTGGCTGCAAGACTGCCACTTCCAAGACCCTGCAAACCAGACGAGATCATGGCAACGGGAGAGGTGATACCCAGGTTCTCAATATCTGAGTAGGTTATCTCACGATCATCCTTCATCACGATAGGCATGTTGTAATCTCCTTCCCATATCTCACCCACTTTTAAGTTGCTGGTCATGGTAGCCAGTCCTAAAGAAGCTGTGGTGCGGGTGATACCCAACTGAGATGAAATGACGGGATCTAACTGGATGTTAATAATAGGATAGGGTGTGAAGAAATCGCTGTGAACCCATTCCACTTCAGGCATCTCACGCATACGGGCCATGAGCTGTTCACCGACGTTGTGCAACGCATCAATGTCATCGCCATAGAAACGATACTCAAGTTCAGATACCTCCAAATAGTCCAGACGCTTGAAACGGATATAGGCATCAGGGAATGACTCGCTCCATTCTGGCTGATATTTGGCCAATAACTTCAGGGTGGCCTCTTGCGATACTGTGTTAACGATGAACTGGGCATAGTTGCGCCCTGCCATCTGCGGAGCATATGTCACCTGGAATCGTGGCGAAGAGCAGCCAATGAAACTTGTGATGCTGGTAATGTCCTTGTCGGCCTGCAGTACATGGCGCAGCGAGTCGGCTATTTGTCGGGTATCTTCAAGGCCTTTGCTGTCGGGCAAGAATACCTCAACGGCAAACTGGTCACGATCGGCATAGGGGAATAGACGAATCTTCAGTGATGGAACAATTAGCGAAGAAAGCATTACCAGTCCTATGCCGCAAACGATGGTCATCCAAGGATGGCGGAATGTTATGTCCAACACCTTGTTGTAAGTCTGCTGGACAATGTCAGTAAGCGAGCGCTTCTTTTTCTTCTGTGTGTTCAACACTTTGTCGGGCTTGATAATCCAGACCTCCAGGAATGGGATCACCAAAACTGCTAGGAAGAGTGATACCATCAGATTGATGGTAATGGTTAAAGGAAACTCCTCCAACGCATCGTGGAATGCCCCCTTCATGGTGTACAGCAAAGGATAGAAGATGATGCAGATACAAAGGGTGGCCAGTAGCATAGGCATGAAGTATTGCTTGGCCGAGTCGATGGCGGCTTTCTTAGGCTCATAGCCTTTGCCTATATATTCCAGATAGCCGTCAATCACCACGATAGAGTTATCGACGACCATACCTAACACCACAATCAATGCGGCCAGCGTTACCATGTTCAGCTCAATACCGCACATAAACATTACCGATACAGAGATGAATGTACTGATTGGTACTGTAATAGCAGCCACAATGGCTGAGCGCAAAGGGAACAGCATCAGCATCACGATGATAATGACTATCATGGAGATAATCAGGTCACGCAGGAAGTCGCTAACGCTTTTGCCCACCACCTTTGGCTGGTCAGCTATACGGGTAATCTTCACGTCCTCGGGGAATACATCCTGCCTGAACTCGTCAAGTACCTTATCTACCTCGTCGCCATACATCACGATGTTGTTGCCAGGTACCATCTCCATGGATATCAGGATGCAAGGATGCCCGTTCTGTTCAATGTAGTTGTCCGACAGATCATATTCACGCACCACACGGGCAATGTCGCGTACCCTAACTACTTTGCCTGATGCTGGGTCATTGTAGATAATCTGGTTGGCAATCTCTTCCTCGTTGTTTTCTACCGGTTCAATGTGAATAGGGGTCTGCAGATTGTCATTGACAATACTGCCGCTCATGGTGGTCAGGCCTTGTGCTTGCAACTGGCTCATGAGCGTTTGTTGTCCAATGCCGAATGCCTGCAGGCGCTGGTGGTCGATATACAAACTGATTTGCTCTTTCTTCTCGCCATAAATATTTACATTCGCTACCGACTCAATGCGACGTAAGCGATCGCTTAGTTTGTCGCTGTAATCATGCAGCTCACGATAACTGCGTTGGTCACTCTCGACAGCTATGAGCAAGGCACTGGTATTACCGAAATCATCATTCACCATCACCGTCAGTACGCCAGTGGGCAAACTTGACTTGAAGGTATTGATGCCGTGCTTTACTTTGCTCCACACCTCGTCTTTATTGTTCACTTCGTCATTCAGACGCACCATTACAATGCTCATGCCATTTTGGGAGGTGGAGGTGGTCTTGGTACGATTAACTTCTTGGTAAGTGAACAGATAGCGCTCCAATGGCTTGGTAAGTTGCTCTTCTACTTCCTCGGCAGTAGCTCCAGGATAAACACCCACCACCACGCCTTGACGGATGGTGAAAGCAGGGAACTCGTCTTTAGGCATGACATACATGCCGTAGATACCCATGACGAAGAAGATAACAACCAGGAGCAGTGATATTGAATAGTGCTCCAATGGCCATTTAAACCAATTGATTTTTCTCTCTTCCATCTTATTAATAAGCTACTTTCGTTCCTTCACTAAGTTTCTGATATCCTTCGGTTACCACGCGCTGTCCTTCGCTGATGCCACTTGTTACAGCAATGCGGGTACCCATAGTCTGACCGACATCTACTGATTTGCGGTGAGCTGTATTGTCGCTATCAATTACCCACACAAACAGGGTGCCGTCTGACCTTCTCTGTACGCTGGTCACTGGCAGGGTGGGGATGGCAGTTGCTGAACTGTTCTCATAGCCCAGTTTTACATTTGCCACCATGCCGGGCAACAGCTTTCGGTCGTTATTCTCAACGTTGATGCGCACAGGGTAGGTGTGTGTCAAGGCATCTGCCTGCACACCTTTTTCTATAAGACCACCCCTTACTTGCTTGCCGGCAGCTTCAACGTCTATCACTGACTCGGTGTTGCTCTCAATCTGCTTTATTTCCGATTCGGGTACGGAGATTTTTACTTTAACGCTATTAATATCAAGAATGGTTACCACCGCCATGGATGGCATGGCTGTTTCGCCTGCATTGATATTCTTCTTTCCAATGATTCCGCTCACGGGAGCTATTAGCTGGCAGTCGGCCAAGTTCTTCTTGGCAATGGCCAGTTGTGATTCAGCTTGTTGAACTTTGGTCTGAATCTCTACCCACCTGACTTCGGGCAATGAACCATTGTCGTGCAGCATGCCATAACGTTGCAAAGCGTCGTTGGCCTGTGCCATGCCCGATTCGGCTATGGCCAGCATATTGCGTGCCGACGTGTCATCCATGTCGGCAATGAGTTGACCACGGCTCACAGTCTGACCTTCGTTCACCAACATGCGTCGCACTACGCCCATACTGGTAAAGCTAACGGCAGTACCCTCACGCTCTTCTACAATGCCTACATAAGTTTGGTTAGTTCCTTCATTGGTCGATTTTACCACTTCTGTCTTTACACGGGTAGGAGCTTTTTCCTGCGTGTTCTTATTACCTGTGCAGCTGCCAAATACCATTCCGATGGTCAGCAGTCCCATAAACATCACTGATTTCATATATTATACTTTAAAATTGTCTTATATGTCGAATGCAAAATTCGCAACTTTATTTGGATTGTCAAAGTTCTATAGTGGATAATAAATGGTTTATTTTGCGCTTTTGATAAAAAGAGGGGGGATTTGCTCTATCCCAGAAGAGGAGAGGGAAGGACCTGTTGGTGTTCTGTATAATAGAATAGCGGGGAAAGTATCAAACTCTCCCCGCTAATATAACAGTGACTTGAAATAAATCTTTAAATCAAGAAGCCCAGCAATACACCGGCTGCCACAGCCGAACCAATCACACCGGCCACGTTAGGACCCATAGCCTGCATGAGCAGGTAGTTGGATGGGTCGTACTCCAAACCAACGTTCTGAGAAATACGTGCAGCATCTGGTACAGCAGATACACCTGCGTTACCAATCAACGGATTGATTTTGTTTCCCTCTTTCAAGAACAGGTTGAAGAACTTCACAAACAATACACCAGAAGCGGTTGCAATCACGAATGACAATGCACCCAGACCGAAGATGAGCAGAGAGTTCACAGTAATGAACTCAGAAGCCTGAGTTGAACAACCTACGGTGAAGCCTAACAGAATGGTTACTACGTCAATCAACTGGTTACGTGCAGTTTCTGCCAGACGGCGGGTTACACCACTTTCCTTCAGCAAGTTGCCGAAGAACAGCATACCCAACAGAGGCAGACCTGAAGGTACCAGGAAAGCGGTCAGCAACAGTCCTACAATCGGGAAGATTACCTTCTCGTTCTTAGAAACGGCTCTTGGAGGTTTCATGCGGATAACGCGCTCCTTCTTGGTGGTAAGCAGTCGCATAATAGGTGGCTGAATCACTGGCACCAGTGCCATGTAAGAATAAGCAGCCACAGCGATGGCACCCATCAAGTTTGGTGCCAGCTTACTGGAAAGGAAGATAGCAGTAGGACCGTCAGCACCACCGATGATACCAATAGCACCTGCCTGCTGAGGATCAAAGCCCAACAACAGAGCCAGCATATAAGCGCCAAAGATACCGAATTGAGCTGCTGCACCGATGAGCACCAGACGAGGCTGTGAAATCAGAGCAGAGAAGTCGGTCATGGCACCGATGCCGAGGAAAATCAGTGGTGGATACCAGCCGTTAGTCACACCTCCGTACAGAATGTTGAATACGGAGTTAGATTCATATACACCTACTTTCAAACCTGCATCGAGGTTGAAAGGAACGTTACCTACCAGGATACCAAAGCCAATTGGTACGAGCAACATAGGCTCGAACTCCTTGGTCACAGCCAGGTAGATGAATACCAAACCCACAAGAATCATGATCCAGTTGCCTAAGGTAGCGTTAGCATAACCCGTGTACTCCCAGAATGTCTGTAGGTTGGATCCTAAGAAACTAATAAATTCTCCCATATTCTTTATTCAATAACTATAAGGTCAGTACCTTCAAGGATAGAATCACCCTTGCTTACATTAATTGCCACAACCTTTCCATCGCGATCGGAAGGAATATTGTTTTCCAGCTTCATGGCTTCCAGTACCATTAGTACCTGTCCGCGCTTCACTTCGTCGCCAACATTTACCTTAATCTGCAGGATTACACCTGGCAGAGGAGACTTAATGCCACTCTTGCCACCGCCAGCAGCAGGTTTGCTAACCTTTTGTTCTGGAGCTGGAGCTGCTGCTGGAGCTGCTGCCGCAACTACAGGGCGAACTACCTTCTTAGGAGCAGCTGGAGCCTTCTCCATCTCTACTGTGTAGGGTACTCCGTTCACCTCTACATGAGCGATGTTTTCTTCAATATCGCCAATAGTAACATTATACTTGTTACCATTGATTGTATATTTATATTCTTTCATTGTTTATATCACTACTTTTAAATATGGTGTAATTATTTTCTTACTACAGGTATCTGTCGCATTGCGAACGCCTTGTTACTCCATGCAGACTCTTCAACCTTAGGATCTGTGTGGATGGTCAGCACCATGTCCTCGATGTCATGAACATCATTCTGCATGTCATGCAGTGCCATGCCAATGGCAGCGAATACCTCGCCGGGAGTCTCGCTAACCTTTGAGTCGCCCTTGGTAGCAGGAGTGTCGCCTTTGGCAGCTTGAGCCTTCTGCTCGTTCTTCTTGGCCATGTTCAAAGAAATCTTTGCCTGTAGGCTGAATGCGAAGAACAGAAGAATCAAACAACTGAACACAACGGTCATAGCTGTGATAGCCATACCTACACCAGCAGGGTCTTTCTCTGCAAAAGTAACCATTTTCTGGTTTACATCATTAACACGGTTACTGGTGTTTGGCGTAACGTATGTGTCAGAATTGCCATCTGAGCTATCCTTAACCTCCCAGTTTTCCATGCCTCGCTCGGTAGCCAACTGATCAATACGGCCGTATGACTGATCTGCACGCAGTGTGTTAGCAGGGATCTTCACCTCGTCAATCAAATCCTTGTTGGAGTTGTAAAGACGTATGGTAGTAGTCTTGGTTGGGTCTAAGGTAAAGTCAGTGTGCAGGACTCCCTTGTTCGGCTGTCCGTCTGCCCACAGCACGATGTGCTGGCGAGCAGGTACTATAGTCACTTGGTCGCCTTTTGGGATAGTATATTGTACGGCCTTGCCACCCTCTGGTTGTGCTTCGAGGATGTAGCCTGCAACATCTATCTGTCCATAATATTTAACGAATAATTCTATCCAGGCACTGTGATCACCATATTCATCTGTAGCGTTGGTCTCGTTTTCCATCATCACCTCATTAATCAGCACTTTACTGCTGGTTGAAAGGTCACGGCAAGATGAGAGGCTCACTGCCAGCACAAAGGCAAGAATTATTCCAAAATTGATTTTCTTCATAAATACTTTTCAATTTAATGATTACAATGGAATATTGCCATGCTTCTTAGCTGGAGTGGTCTGGCGCTTGTTCTTCAACTGCTCCAGAGCGCGGATGATGCGGAAGCGAGTGTTGCGAGGCTCAATCACATCGTCAATGTAGCCATAAGAAGCTGCATTGTATGGATTAGCAAACAACTTCTGGTATTCAGCTTCCTTCTCAGCCAAGAATGCCTTAGGATCTTCTTTCTCCTTTGCTTCCTTAGCAAACAGTACTGCTACTGCACCAGCAGCACCCATCACAGCAATCTCTGCAGTTGGCCAAGCGTAGTTGATATCAGCGCGCAGCTGCTTGCAACCCATCACGATGTGAGAACCACCATAGCTCTTACGTAAGGTAACTGTTACCTTGGGTACAGTAGCCTCACCGTATGCATACAGCAACTTTGCACCATGCAGGATTACACCATTGTACTCCTGACCGGTACCTGGCAAAAATCCAGGAACGTCAACAAGTGTTACCAATGGGATGTTGAATGCGTCACAGAAACGAACGAAGCGAGCACCCTTACGAGAAGCGTTGCAGTCGAGTACACCAGCCATCATCTTAGGCTGGTTAGCTACCACACCTACTGACTGACCGTTCATACGAGCGAAACCAACGATGATGTTCTTAGCATAGTTCTTGTGAACTTCCAGGAACTCACCATTATCAACAATTGCGCCAATCACCTCATACATGTCGTATGCGTGGTTAGGATTGTCTGGAATAATCTCGTTAAGAGAATCCTCGAGACGGTCGATGGGGTCATTACAAGCCTTGCGTGGAGCCTCTTCCATATTGTTCTGCGGAATGTAGCTGATAAGGTTGCGAATCAATGCCAAAGCGTCTTCCTCGGTAGAGGCAGTGAAGTGGGTAACACCTGACTTTGAAGAGTGAACACTTGCACCACCCAGATTCTCTTCATTTACATCCTCGCCAGTAACGGTCTTTACCACCTTAGGACCTGTGAGGAACATGTATGAAGTACCTTCCATCATAATGGTAAAGTCGGTCAGAGCAGGAGAGTAAACTGCACCACCAGCGCATGGACCGAAGATACCAGAGATCTGTGGGATTACACCAGATGCCAGGATGTTGCGCTCGAAAATCTCAGAATAGCCAGCTAACGCGTTTACAGCCTCCTGGATACGCGCGCCACCTGAGTCGTTAATACCAATGCAAGGAGCACCCATACGCATAGCGAGGTCCATTACCTTGCAAATTTTCTGTGCCATTGTCTCAGACAGAGAACCACCAAATACGGTGAAGTCCTGTGCGAAGACATAAACAAGACGGCCGTCGATAGTACCGCAACCGGTTACGACGCCATCGCCCAGGAAGTGCTTCTTCTCCTGACCAAAGTTGGTGCAACGATGCTGCACAAACATGTCGATTTCCTCGAAGCTGCCTTCATCTAACAGCATAGTGATGCGCTCACGAGCTGTGTACTTACCTTTAGCGTGCTGCTTTTCGATAGCTTTTTCGCCACCGCCCAGACGAGCTTTAGCACGAAGCTCGATCAGTTCTTTAATCTTTTCAACCTGATTACTCATTGTATTGTAAGGATTATGATTATTTATTCGGGTTTTCACAAAGTTCAGTCAGCACAGCTGCTGTTGATTTCGGGTGCAGGAATGCAATGTTCAGACCTTCTGCGCCCTTGCGGGGAGCCTTGTCAATCAGGGAAATACCCAGACCTTCAGCCTCTGCCAAAGCGTTAGCTACGCCGTCTTCAATGCAGAAAGCCAGGTGGTGCATACCGCCACGGCCACCATTTTTCTCAATAAACTTAGCGATGGTGCTTTCAGGGCTTGTTGGCTCCAACAACTCCAGTTTCACTTCGCCAACCTTCAAGAAGGCTGTCTTCACCTTTTGATCCTCTACAACCTCAACGTTGTAGCATTTCAGACCTAAAACATTCTCAAAAAAGGGGAGAGCTTTTTCAATGCTGGGAACTGCGATGCCCAGATGCTCAATGTGTGAAATTTTCATTTGATTATTTGTTTAAAAAAATTAGTATTTTCTTATTTGAGTGCAAAGTTACACAATTCTATTAATAGTAGAAAATTTTTTAGCCCTAATTGTAGTCTAAAATTATACAAATTGCATTATCTTTGCCCTGTCAATAACGAATAAATGTAAGGGTATGTCTGAATTAGCTCCATTGATAGCCGACTTGGCACTAATATTGTTGTGCGCAGGTGTGATGACATTGCTTTTCAAGAAACTCAAACAGCCTTTGGTATTGGGCTATATCGTGGCGGGTTTCTTGGCCAGTCCGCACCTCAGTTGGACCCCTTCGGTGGTGGATAATGAAAGTGTGCATGTGTGGGCAGATATAGGAGTTATTTTCTTGCTCTTTGCTTTAGGTTTGGAATTCAGTTTCAAGAAGATAGTCAAGGTGGGAGGCTCGGCCGTTATAGCTGCCTGTACCATTATTTTCTGTATGATTTTCCTGGGTGTAAGCGTGGGTTCGCTCTTTGGATGGAGCCGTATGGATTGCTTGTTCTTAGGCGGTATGCTAGCCATGTCATCAACTACAATTATATACAAAGCATTCGCTGACCTTGACCTGTTTAATAAGCAGTTCACGCAGTTGGTGATGAGTATCCTTATCCTTGAAGATATTCTGGCCATTGTGTTGATGGTATTGTTGTCAACCATGGCTGTCAGCAACAATGTCGAGGGATTAGAGCTGTTGCTCAGCATCGGCAAGTTAGGCTTCTTCCGTATCCTGTGGTTTGTGGTGGGCATCTGGCTGATTCCCTTATTTTTGCGCAAGACACGCAAGCTGATGAGTGACGAGACATTGCTGATAGTATCGTTGGCCTTGTGTTTCTTTATGGTAGTGATAGCTGCTAAAACAGGCTTCTCGGCTGCATTTGGTGCTTTCATCATGGGTTCCATTCTGGCAGAAACAGTGGAAGCCGAACACATTGACCACCTGGTCAAGCCGGTAAAAGACCTTTTTGGTGCCATCTTCTTCGTGTCTGTAGGTATGATGGTCGATCCTTCGATGATTGTAGAATATGCCATCCCCATTCTTGTAATTACATGTACCATCTTACTGGGACAGAGTATCTTTGGTTCTATGGGTGTACTGCTCTCTGGTCAATCACTGAAGACTTCCATGCAATGTGGATTCAGCTTGACACAGATAGGTGAGTTTGCATTTATCATCGCATCCTTGGGGGTGTCATTGGGTGTTACCAGTGATTTCTTGTATCCAATTGTGGTGGCCGTTTCGGTCATTACCACCTTCTTAACACCCTATATGATACGTTTGGCTGAACCTGCTTCTAACTTCGTCGAGGCTCACATGCCTGAGAAGTGGAAAAAGACTTTAGCACGTTATGCAACAGGTACCCGTAACGTCAATCATGACAGTGATTGGAAACGGTTTTTGGTAAACATTATCCGTAGCACGGTCATCTATACCATTGTTTGTGTGGCCATTGTCACTATCTTTCTAAATATAGTACGTCCTTTCGTAGCTGGCATCATGCCTGGTACTTGGGGTGACTTGTGTGTGGCAGTAGCTACCATCTGCTTCTTGGCACCGCTTTTACGAGCCATTATGGTGAAGGGCAATCACAGTGACGAGTTTGTTACTTTATGGCATGACAATAAAAACCATGCCCCATTGTTGGCCACCGTCATTTTTAGAGTGCTTATAGCCATTATGTTCATCATGTTTGTCATGTCATCGCTCTTCGAGTTGTCAACAGGCTTAATTTTCGGATTGGCACTCATTATAGTTACAGGTATCATTATCTCGCGTGGTTTGAAACGACAATCGCTTAAGATAGAAAAGATTTTTTTTACCAACCTTCGTTCGCGTGAGGTGAAGGCAGAATACTTAGGTACAAAGAAACCTGACTATGCTGGTAGGTTGATGTCGAAAGATATACACTTGGCAGACTTTGAAGTGCCTGCTGAGGTAGAGTGGGTGGGTACCACTCTCAAGGACCTTAATTTTGGTAAACTCTATAGGGTGCATGTGGTGTCAATATTGCGAGGCAAGAAACGCATCAATATACCAAAGGCTAATGACCGTCTTTACCCCAACGACCAGATACAGGTGATAGGCACCGATGCCGACTTGATTCATTTTAGTAAGATTCTGGTTCCGAAACTGGAGTTTGAGGAGGAGGACTACGAACGTGGCGAGATGATACTACGCCAGTTTGTAATTGACGAGAATTCGCCATTTTTAGGCAAGAATATGATAGATAGTGGCATACGCAATCGCTACCATTGTATGATTGTGGGGGTGGAACGCGGCTCTGACGAACTGCATGCAGCCAATCCACACGAGCTGTTCCAGTTTGGCGACGTGGTGTGGATTGTTGGTGAACGGGCAGCTGTTCAGTCGGTTGTCAGCGGAGGATATGCAATTTCGTACGATTAAAAATAGAACTATGGAAAAAGTACAGTGGGGATTTATTGGTTGTGGTGAAGTGACCAAGTACAAGAGTGGACCTGCATTCCAGAAGATACAGAATTCTGAAGTGGTAGCAGTGATGAGTCGTGACCTCAACAAGGCTAGGGACTATGCACAAGAGCGAGGCATACCCAAATGGTATGACGATGCATCAGAGTTGGTGAATGACCCCGAGGTGAATGCCGTTTATATTGCCACACCACCTTCATCCCATGCCACCTATGCTATTATGGCCATGAAAGCAGGCAAACCTGTATATATAGAAAAGCCTATGGCGGTGACCTATGAGGAGTGTTGTCGTATCAATCGCATCTCGGCAGAGACTGGCGTACCTTGTTTTGTTGCCTACTATCGTCGCTACCTGCCTTATTTCCAAAGGGTAAAGCAGTTGGTAGAAGATGGTGCCATTGGCAATATTGCCAATATACAGATTCGCTTTGCTGTTCCGCCTCGCGATCTTGATTTTAGTGGCAAACAACCTTGGAGACTGCAACCTGATATTGCTGGTGGAGGCTACTTTTATGACTTGGCGCCCCACCAATTAGATATGATTCAATACATCTTCGGCATCATTGTTGAGGCAGCTGGCTATAAGGCCAATCGTGGCAGTCTTTATCAGGTGGAGGATTCGCTGAGTGCCTGTTTTCAGTTTGAGAGTGGTTTGGTAGGCAGTGGCTCTTGGTGCTTCGTAGCACAGGAGTCGGCACGTGAAGACCGTGTTGTCGTGATAGGGGATAAGGGTACCATCAGTTTCTCGATTTATACTTATGAGCCCATTAGGCTCTATACTGAGGGTAAGTGTGAGGATATTGTGGTGGAGAATCCTACCTATGTTCAGCAGCCTATTATTCAGGCTGTTGTTGATCATTTGATAGACCATAAACTTTGCACCTGTGATGGCGAAAGTGCAACACTCACCAACTGGGTGATGGATAAAATACTTGGTAAGATATGACAAAAACAGGCTGCATTTGCAGCCTGTTTTTTTATTCATCTTCATCTACTTCTTCCTCCTCCTTGTCGTCATCGAAGTCAAAGTCACCCCAAAAGACAGGATCGGTAAAGTCATCCAGTTCACGACGTTCTTTCTTGGTGGGTCGCCCAGTCCCTTTTGCACGATTAATAAAACCACTTATCTTGCTCACCTCTAAAAGTTCCAGCTGGTCGGGTGCCGTTACGTTTTCGATCATGTTGGACACCAACTTTGCACCCACGCGCTTTTCGATGGCCTGCACCACTTTAAACGACCAAGTAATAGGAGGTTTCTTTACACTTACCACGTCTCCTTCTTTCACTGTATGGGCAGGTTTGGCTTGTGTGCCGTTCAGCAATACACGTCCTTTCTTGCAGGCTTCAGCTGCTATCGATCTTGTCTTGTAGATACGCACAGCCCATAACCATTTGTCTATTCTTGCTGTTCCCATCGCTATTTTTTGTTAAACTGGTTCATGGTAATGTTGATTCCTGCCAGACAAAAACTCTTGATCATCTCGCACGCTACATCCATGCGTTCAGGCAGTATCTTTAGGTCGTCATCATCAAACTCACCCAATACAAAATCCACCTGTCCACCACGAGGGAACTCGTTGCCGATGCCAAAACGCAACCTGGCGTACACTTGCGTACCCAAGATGTCGGCAATGTGTTTCAGTCCGTTATGTCCCGCATCGCTACCTTTGGGTTTTAGCCGAAGTTCGCCTACAGGTAATGCCAAATCATCTACTACTACCAGCAGGTTCTCCAGGGCAATGTTTTCTTCTTTCATCCAGTAGCGCACGGCATTGCCGCTTAGGTTCATGAATGTCGATGGTTTCAACAATACTATCTGTCTGCCTTTGATTGTTACTCGGTTCACGAAGCCATATCTGCGATCTTCCCAGGCAGGAGCATTGTTCTTTTCTGCAAATCTATCCACTACCATAAAGCCCATGTTATGACGGGTTTTACGGTATTCGGGACCAATGTTTCCCAAGCCTACTACCAGATACTTTATCATATTATCGATATCCTGTTGTTCTGTGCGCTTGCCAAAGCCCAACAGGCTAAATATATTCCACATTATATATAGAAAAAGCGGATTGAAGCCTCACGTGGGGTGGTGCGCCAATCCGCAATGTTAGTCCTTATAGGTTCTGTCCGGTGATTACTGAGCAGCTGCAGCATCCTTTGACTGACGAGTAGCGGCAATCATGCATACAACTGCAGTCTGAGGATTGATCAGCTCAAGGTTCTCGTAGCTCAGGTCAGCAATCTTCTTAGCCTTACCCAGTCCCATATCAGTAACATCAACAGTCAGGATTTCAGGGATGTTGGTATAGAGAGCCTTCACCCTCAGGGTACGCATCAGCTGGCGCATCTTACCACCGGCTTTCACGCCCACAGCTAAGCCTTTCAGCTTCAGAGGCACTTCCATTACGATTGGTTTCTTGTCGTTAATTTCAAAGAAGTCCATGTGCAGGATAGTATCCTTTACTGGATGGAACTGAATCTCACGAACGATAGCGGTATGAGCCTCACCATCAATAGTCAGATTTACATAATGGATGTCAGGAGTGTACACCAACTTACGAACATCTGAGTTCTTTACGCTGAAGTTTACATTTTTCTCACCACCGTAAAGTACACATGGAATCATTGCTTCTCTACGCATAGCCTTCAAAACCTTCTGCTGCTCAGAAGAACGCTCGGCAATAGTTCTTACAGAACCAGTTAAATCAAAACTTTTCATCTTTAATTTTTTAATGTGTTACTCTAAAATTAAGTTGCTTTGCTTAATTCACCATCACACGGTGTGTGCTTCAACACACAATGATTGCAAAAAAGCGGTGCAAAGGTACAACACTTTTCTGAATTCTCAAAATATCTGCTTAAAAATCGATGTCAATTTTTAATGGCTCATCCAAGGCAGCCGAATCAGTACCTTTTGGCTCCTCTGCTATCTCTATTGGGGCAGGAGCTTCATATGGTTGGCGCTCCTTGATGAAGGCCACTGCCTCATTTAGGCTGTTGCAGAACTTGTCGAAGTCCTCCTTGTATAAAAAAATCTTATGCTTCTCGTAGCTCACCTGCGCATCCTCACCCTCGCCTGTAACGATTTTCTTACTCTCAGTAATAGCAAGAAACAATTCATCTTTACGGCTTTTCTTTACATCCATGTAATAGATTCTCTTGCCGGCCTTCACCGATTGAGAATATACAATCTCCTTATCGCCGTTTTCAACAGCACTTTTTTTCTTGAATTCTTCCATATTATTTAGTTTTAGAATGACTAATCTTAATTACAGCCCAAAGTTGGTTATTTTTTTTTATCTGACCAAGAAAAAATCAGAGTTTATGAGGTTACGATAAAAAAAATGCCTACCTTTGCATTTGATTTGAAGAATTAAAACTTTATATGATAAACCGAGTTCTTATCCGATTGAAGATTGTCCAGATTGTGTATGCTTACTATCAAAATGGTAGTAATAATCTGGATGCTGCTGAAAAAGAGTTACTTTTCAGTATTTCTAAAGCCTATGACCTATATAACTATTTGCTGTTGCTGATGGTGGATCTCACTGAATGTGCCTCAAAGCGCATCGAGAATGCCAAACTGAAGAAATTAGCTACTGCTGAAGATTTAAATCCCAATATGCGGTTTGTAAACAACAAGTTTATTGCCCAGTTGCAGAGCAATAAGATGCTGATTGAATATCAGGAACGACAGAAACGCTCATGGTTGGCTGATCACGAGGAATTCACCAAGCAACTTTTGGATAAGATCCTTGTATCTGATATTTATAAGGAATATATGGCTAAGACGGAGACCTCTTATATTGAAGACCGTGAGTTTTGGCGTATGCTCTATAAATCATTTATCAACAAGAGTGTCGAACTGGAAGATTTGCTTGAAGAAATGAGCTTGTATTGGAACGACGACAAAGAGATTGTTGATACTTTTGTGCTGAAGACTATCAATCGTTTTGATAGTAAGCAGGGTGCCGATCAGCAGTTGCTTCCAGAGTATAAGGACGAAGAAGACCGCACTTATGCTGTGCGCTTGTTGCGTCGTTCTGTTCTCAACTGTGACGAGTATCGTCGTCTGGTGAGCGATAATACACGTAATTGGGACATTAACCGTGTGGCATTTATGGATGTGGTGATTATGCAGGTGGCATTGGCTGAGATCCTAAGTTTCTCTAATATTCCTGTCAGTGTGTCGCTCAATGAATATGTGGAAATTGCCAAATATTACAGTACCCCTAAAAGTAGTTCGTTTGTAAATGGCACCTTGGATGGAATCGTGAAGAAGCTTCGCAAGGAAGGTAAGATAACAAAGAATTAATATTAAATCAATAATTTAGTGAATATGAATGTAATGTTACAAGCTCCCGCAGCGGGAATGGATTCATCCATGATGTGGATCATGCTTATCTTAATGTTCGTCATCATGTATTTCTTTATGATCCGTCCACAAAACAAGAAACAGAAAGAAATTGCTCAGTTCCGCAGATCACTGCAGGTAGGCCAGTCTGTCGTCACAGCTGGTGGTATTCATGGAATTGTCAAGGAGATTAATGACAATGATGTGATGCTCGAGATTGACCGCAATGTCAAGGTTCGTGTAGATAAGAATTCTATCTTTGCTGTTGCTGCTGATGCCAATGCCAACGCAACCCAGACGAAGTAATTATCCTTGAAAGAACGTTTTTGGCATATTATAAGAAAGGTGAGGAATTTCTTGCTCAGTAAAAGCAGCAAGGAGTTTTTTACTTTTCTATTTTTCTTGGTGATTGCTGCCCTGTTCTGGTTGGAACAGACGCTAGACCGTGAATATGAGATAGAGGTCAAGGTACCTCTGAAACTGAAGAACGTGCCAGATAACATTGTCATAACTTCTGAATTTCCGGATAATTTGCTTGTCACCATACGCGACAAGGGTAATACATTGCTCAACTATCAGCTTACCAAGCGTTTCTATCCCATCAATATCGATTTTGCCGAACACCAGAATCGTCGTCATCATGTTTCACTATTGAGCAATAATTACAACAAGGCCATTGTGGCTCAGTTGGCCAACTCTACTGCTATATCGGCAATAAAGCCAGATACCATTGACTATTACTACTCCGAGGGAAAGTCCAAGGAAGTGTCTGTGAGATTGCAGGGTAGGGTGTCTCCTGGTCAGCAGTACTACATCAGTGACACCATCTTTAATCCTGCTCATGTTACAGCGTATGCCCCACAAGGAGCACTCGATACTGTCAAGGTGGCCTACACCCAATTTGTCGAGGAGACGCAGATAGAAGACACTTTGCGTCGTAAGGTCGAACTGGTGAGTAGTCGGGGGGTGAAGTTTGTCCCTGATGTAGTGGAACTTGTCTTGCCCGTAGATATTTATACTGAGAAGTCGGTTGAGGTACCTATCGAAGGAGTCAATTTCCCAGCAGGAAAAATCTTGCGGGCTTTCCCCTCAAAAGTGAAGGTAACCTTTCATGTAGGACTGAGTAAATATCTTGATATCAAACCCGAGGACTTTCGTGTGTTAGTGAGCTATGAAGAACTTCGTAAGCTCGATGGGGAGAAGTATCAAGTCAAACTCAAGAAACTGCCCAAAAATGTGAGTCAAGTGCGTATCTATCCTTCTCAAATAGATTTTCTGATTGAAAATGTTACCAAAGATGACGCCGATTAGGTTAGGCATCACAGGTGGGATTGGTAGCGGCAAGAGTGTTGTGGCTCATGTGTTACAGGCGCTTGGCATACCTGTCTTTGACTGCGATGCCGAGTCAAAACGACTCACAGTCGTTCATCCCCACATCCGCCAGCAACTTGTAGCGTTGTTGGGGGCAAAGGTATATCAAGGAAACGCACTTAATAAACCCTATTTAGCCAACTATCTGTTTTCTTCACCTGAGCATGTGCAACAGATTAACAGCATTATTCACCCCGTGCTGAAAGATTATTTCTTGCAATGGGTCAGTGAGCAGTCCACGAAGTTTGTGGCCATTGAGTCGGCTATCCTCTTTGAAGCAGGATACGACGATGTGGTAGATTATGTTGTGATGATATCAGCCCCCTTAGAAGTGCGCATTGCCCGATCCATACGGCGTGACGGAGTTACCAGAAGTGCCATTGAAGAGCGCATCCGACAGCAGATGGATGACGAAGAAAAACGTCGCCGTAGTCAGTTTGATGTCGTGAATGATGGGGTGGTTCCTGTCATTCCGCAGGTTTTGGAAATAATTAACACATTATCTCAAAAATAATGCGTATCTTCGCAACGTATAATAACAATAAATAATAAGAATTATGTTGAAATCCATTTTATCTATTTCAGGTAAGCCAGGCCTTTATAAGCTGGTTTCACAGGGTAAAAATATGCTTATCGTTGAGTCATTGTTAGATGGCCGTCGCTCACCTGCCTATGGAAATGATAAGATCGTATCATTAGGCGACATCTCTATGTTTACCAATGCAGATGACGTGCCTCTTCGCCAAGTACTGAAGAACATGTTAGAAAAAGAAAATGGTGCTGAAGTGCCAATTGATAGCAAAAAAGCCAATAATGCAGATTTGTCAGCCTATCTAGAGCAAGTGCTACCAGATTTCGATCGCGACCGTGTGCATCCTAACGATATTCGTAAGCTCATAAGCTGGTACAACATACTTGTAAAGAGTGGTAACACAGACTTTGAGGAAAAGGTGGAAGAGTCTGATACAGAAGGTGCACAGGTTGAGTAACCTGTCGTAGTTGGCGTTAGTCATGCACCAGTCTGCATTTTGTATAAAAACATTTATGTAGGCTACATATATTCAAAAAAGAACGGAGAGCTTCACAGCCCTCCGTTAATATTTATAAGTTATTTGCGTTCATAAAAAATCAAGCAAGCTCGCTCGGCTGAGCCAGCAGCTTCTGCAGCTTGCTTTTCAACACTTGGCACATAGCACCATTACCCATTCTCTGATAACGATCAATGCTATATTTTAGCATTGAAATAGTGTTTGCATTCTTAGTCATATTAACCTCCTTCTTTAGGTCTTTGCTCTCACCAAAGACTGGTTAAACAATCTTTTTATCTCTCTTTAATACCTATTATTATACTACACGTTGCAAAAATAGTGCCAACGAGGGCAGAGGCAAGTATGCTTGACAACGCCGAGTGCAGCCTATTTTTGCTTTTGTCGATGCAAAGATACAAACTATTTTTGATTAAAACATGCTGTTCAACATAAAAATTACAAATTTTAACTTATTAGTAACAATAATAAAGGGGTAGGCATATTGCTATAATGACCTAAATAGACTATCTTTGCCATATAGACAATTAAGTAGTTAATCATTTAATAATAATTATTATGAGCGAGATTATGAAAGAGAGATTATCTGATGATTTGTTGGAAGGTGCAACTGGTGGCAAAATGAGTTTGCAGGTTAAATATACGGATAAAAAATCGGGTTCGGTATTGTCGAAAGTTATTACAATTGGATCATCTAAAAAGCCGAAATAATTAAACTTCCTTTATAGCTGTTTAATCTAATAACAATGATCATCGGAATTCCTAAAGAAATCAAGAACAACGAGAATCGCGTTGGCATGACCCCTGTTGGGGTTGCAGAGTTGGTACGTCACAGTCATACAGTGGTGGTGCAACATTCTGCAGGTGAAAATAGTGGCTTTTCAGACGATGAGTATGTTAAGGCTGGGGCTATGATATTGCCATCGATTGAAGATGTGTATGCCACCTCTGAAATGATTGTGAAGGTAAAAGAACCCATCGCACCAGAATACAATTTGGTAAAGAGTAATCAGGTGTTGTTCACCTATTTTCATTTTGCAGCTGACGAAGAACTTACACATGCTATGATGGAGCGCAAAGCCGTTTGTATAGCTTATGAGACTGTAGAGCGTGGCGATCATAGTTTGCCATTGCTTATTCCTATGAGCGAGGTAGCAGGTAAGATGGCTGTACAAGAAGGAGCTACCTATCTAAAGAAAATTCATGGTGGCAAGGGCGTGTTGCTGGGAGGCGTTCCTGGAGTAAAGCCTGGCAAAGTGTTAGTGTTGGGTGGTGGACGAGTAGGTCGAAATGCGGCGATTGTAGCAGCTGGCATGGGTGCCGATGTTACCATTGCTGATGTAAGTCTTGACTGTCTGCGTTATCTTGATAGCATCATGCCTGCTAATGTGCACACCATGTATGCTTCCCGCATGCAGATTGAGCGTGAGTTGCACGACGTTGATTTGGTAATTGGCTCTGTACTGATACCAGGTGATAAGACACCTCACCTCATTACACGCGACATGCTGAGTCTGATGCAGCCTGGCACTGTGTTGGTAGATGTGGCCATCGACCAAGGTGGATGTTTTGAAACCAGTCGCCCCACCACGCACAGCGACCCTGTGTACATCCTTGATGGCATTGTACACTATGCAGTAGCCAATATTCCAGGTGCCGTAAGCCGCACCTCTACCTTCGCCCTTACCAATGCCACACAGCCTTACACCTTGGCTTTGGCAGACAAGGGTTGGAAGCAAGCATGTAAGGACGATGCATCCCTGTTAAAAGGCTTGAACATGGCTGGTGGTAAGGTCACCTACAAGGCCGTAGCTGATTGCTTTGGTCTTGAATACACTCCTGCCGAGCAAGTCTTGTAACTTAGCGTTTTATTAATAACAATAAGCTCGATAAGTTTTTCTTACCGGGCTTTGTTGTCTTACATGTAGATGGGGGCATGTCCCATACATGCGATTGGTGTTGTTGTTACCAAAAAGTTGAACCGAATACAATAGTTGGCGGCGTGCCTGCGAAGTTCATAAAGAAGATTGAGGTTAAATAGATAATGAAACAAATTTATGTTGGGTGAATCAAAATATAATATAGTATGAAAGTCCTATTGATTAACGGAAGTGCCCACCAGAAGGGCAATACATTCCTTGCTCTGAGCGAGGCAGCGGCGACATTGGAGAAAAATGGTATTGAAACAGAGATTGTACAGATTGGCACTAAGGCTGTGCGTGGCTGTATAGGCTGCGGGCAATGTCAGATAAAGCAGTTAGGACATTGCGTGTTCAATGATGACATCTGCAACCGTATTGTCGAGAAACTTGATGATGCCGATGCACTCATTGTGGGTTCTCCTGTCTATTATGGTCAGCCTAACGGAAGCGTACTCTCGCTCATTCAGCGTATGTTCTTTTCGGCTGGAGCCAAGGTGCAGAATAAGCCTGCCGCTGCCGTATGCGTATGCCGTCGTGGTGGTGCTACGGCAGCTTTTGAGACCTTGAATTTGCCCTTCCAGATGATGAATATGCCAGTAGTCACCTCGCAGTACTGGAACATTGTCTATGGCCGTGAGCCTGGTCAGGCAGCACTTGATACGGAGGGTATGCAGACCATGAGGACGATGGCAAACAACATGGCATGGCTACTTAAAAAGATTCATGCCAGCGGACAGCCCGATTATCCTGAGCGTGAGCCATGGAATCCTATGAACTTTATCAGATAAATACGCTGCATTAGAGACAGATATCTTAGCTTTAGTAATGAAGGAATTCAGAATAAAGCAATGGTTTTCAATGTTTATTTCTATGAAGGCTTAACATGTGAACCTTCATGAATTATTGTGTCGCAACAAAGCATAATAGGACAACCTGACCTGATATGGCCAATATCTGTCCTTTAGTGTATGTTGAAAATATAATAAATGCTTAATAAACAATCAAATACTATACCTGAATGGTTTGTATTTATGTATATAGTTCCCCAAAGTAATATGACACATGTCAGAATTTTATTCTCGTTGTAAACTCAACTGTGAACGGACGAATGAATGTGCCAGCCATCACATAGTTTTTATAAGGGGTAGGGTCGGTCACCAGGTCGGCAGATGCGATTGAACCATTGGCACCTTTTTGGTTGAGGATATTCACCACGCTGGCAGCAAAGCTCACATGATTGTTCAGTGTATAATCTACACCGCCAAAAGTCTCCCAACGCCCATTGAAATAGAGCGAGTTGGTCTTGTTGATGTACTGTTTGCTGAAATAACGCGCGCTGAGCCAGATGCGCCACTTGTCAAACGCATAACTGGGTTCAATCTCCAGTTCTGTCTTTGAGAGAGCAGTAATGGTATTGCCACTAAAGTCATGCTCCTCTGTTACCCCATCGCTGAAAGTCGGAGTAAGTTTGTAATCCTTGTATTGAGGATTACGTAAAGTGAACATCAGATGGACATTGAAACCTTTGAATGGTGTCAGCACAGCATCCGTTAGCCATCCCAAGGTACCTAAATTATAATAAGTAAACATAGTGATGTTCTCTTCCTGCCCAGCCTTCATGCCTCCTACATCCTTAGTGAGAACATGACTAAAATTAGGTCTTTCCTGCGCATTTTTCTGCTCGATATAAGTAATCTGAGAAGTAAGGTCTATCCATCTGTTTTTCCAGTAGATACCCCCACGGAAATAGTTGGAAGTAATGCCCTTCATGGATGGGTAGGAATAGGTGCCATAATGAAATAACTGAGAGTGGATGGTGGCGCTGTTGTATTCTGCTTGCAAACCAAAGCCGTTCAAAATGGCAAAGCGAGCACTCACCAGATAGGCATGATTAAAATGGCTATCGTTAAATCTGTTTAACTTGACACCTTTATCAACAAGAGAGAAGCCTGTATGGCGAGCATTTCCCTCATATACATCGTTAGCAGCTCGGCCTCTCACGTTCAGGTATTCCAAACGTAATCCAGCCTTCAGCCACAAGCGATTATTCACCGTCCATTCATCGCTGGCAAAGGCAAAGAGCTTGTGTTCATGTCCATTATAGTATTCAGCATAGCTATTGTATGCGCGTCCACTCTGACCATTGAAATATAATAATTTGGGATCTTTCTTCACCTCGTGTGAAATTAACCACATAGAGGTTTCAACTCCTGCATGATTCAGCCAGTAGTCGGCCTCTACCATCCAACGATGTCGGCGGTTAGAGCTGATGCCACTAAGTGAGGCATTGGTCATCCAGCTTTCTTCAAAACCATCGAAATGCAAGTAACGACGGTTCTGTACCCTCCCTTCGAATGGGGTTCCGTCAGCGTAAGTATAACTTGCTTCACCTGTAGAAGTCGTTATACCTAAGATAGTGGGATTGGCACGATAGCTATAACCGTTTTTATACTTACTATGAATTGCCAACTTCAAGCCATTGGAGAAGATGTAATCCAATACGAAATTTACATTGTGAATCTTGTCTGTATTTGCTACATCGATGTTCTGCTCCCTCATCTTACCAGTCTTAACATCCAGGAAATGAAGGGATCTGTCATCTGGCCGATAGTTGTCACGGCCCAAACTGAATCCATCAAGCTCCTTCACACTTCCGTCACCAACGAACACGAATGGACCGTAGTTCTCGATGTGGTTCAAGAAATCAGAATACTGGTAAATGATGCCAGCTTTACCCCTCCCTCCAGCAAAGGTCTTCGATAAACTCCCTTTGTAAAATTGAGTGCGTTCCATCAGGTAGCTCATCGACATACGGTTGCTACCCGGATCAAAGTTCTGATAAGTGCTCAAGCTAATGCCCCAACCTTTTCCTATAGGTGTAGAGATATTGGCATCGATAGCTTGACGGCCGAACATGTTGAGAGTATAGTTTACACGTCCTTCAAACTTGTCACCTGCCAACTTAGATTTACTATCAACGCTATAGCTTATGATTCCATATTTCAGCACCATGTCCTGTGGACTCATGGTGGCAGTACTCTCATGACTTACACCACTGTGCCAACTTTTGTAGGGGTATAGTTGGTAATTATAGTAAGACACAGGCAGACCATCTTCATAGATGTAAGCATTTCCGCTAATAGGCAACCCTAACGATATTTGTCGGGGTTGGCTTGCAGATGCCGCGTTCATCAGCAAGTCACGGTTACTTCCATCACCGGAAGATGTTTTCACCCCGTGATTCGCCGCTTGCTGAGCGTTTACAGTTATAGCCAAACTGATAGATAAGATTGCTGTCCATGCAGCCTTGATTTTTATCATAACTTTGCAAGAATTTCAGGATTTCTTTCTATAAAGGTTGTCTGGGAAATTGAAGAATAAACGGGGTTAAGATTTGGATACCGTACTCAACTCCACGTTCTGCTATGAATTGCTTCAATGACCACCCGACTCTGAGCCACCAGCAGTATTAATGACTCGTCGTCGCATGCAAAAGTACAACTTTTATTTTGGAATACCAAACATTTCTTCGTATTACCACGCAATATCGGCAAAATGTATATATGCGTGCGAATCGCCCCATTTTATAAATGTGGGTGTTGTTAGAGCGTAGATAAGACAAGCGGATATTATGCGAATAGTGTTTACAACCTAACCCATTGAATGAAAAAAGGAAGATGTGGATATTATTATCGCTATTTTGATTGCTTTTTAGTGCTTCTACTCCAGTATACATGTTCGAGGGTTCTTCTGGACAATTTCATGGTCAATCTGGCTGATTAGTCTCGGCCTTCTGTTCTTCATCGCCGGGACAATGCCATCCTTCACAAGCAGCAGAACATCAACAGCTATGCCATCGCTGTATGATGGTAAAAAATTGCTACTAACTATTTTATACACAGAACATTAAGAGTGTTAGCAAAATAACGAAATATGCCAAAATCCTGCCCTGTGTTCCCGACATTTCGGGCTTAAAAATGGTTCTTCTGCAATTTAGTTGAAGAGGACTGCTTTCGATACAGTTATCAGCGAATGATTCTGCTTCATTTTATTTGTACCTATTAGTAGCCCCGCTATCGAAAGCCTATTAACAGAAGACGAACAGTGTTAACAAATCACGTATACTTCAATTATATTTAATTAACTTATAATCAAATATTTATAATATAAAAACATTAGGATATTTCGTATATTTTTTGTACCTTTATATCGCCAAAGATAAAGCATCAAATCATGCAGAAATATCCTAACAGCGACAAAGATACAACAATAATTCCAAACTCCGGAAAGGCAAATGAAACAAAATTGCTTTGCGATGAAGGATTATCCCAGATTTACCA
>JAGCCV010000072.1 GCA_017651505.1 Bacteroidaceae bacterium
CAGTGCGTTACCGCCAGTGGTAGTCTCCGGGTTGCCAAACATCACACCAATCTTTTCGCGCAACTGGTTGATGAAGATGCAGGTAGTACGCGTCTTGCTTACTGTAGCAGTAAGTTTGCGCAAAGCCTGACTCATCAGTCGTGCCTGCAGACCCACCACAGAATCGCCCATCTCACCCTCAATCTCCTTCTTGGGAGTAAGGGCAGCTACTGAGTCGATGATAATGATATCAATGGCTGACGAGCGGATTAGCTGTTCGGCAATGTCAAGTGCTTGCTCACCATTATCTGGCTGTGAGATTAACAGGTTGTCCACATCTACGCCCAACTTGGCAGCATAGAAACGGTCGAAAGCATGCTCAGCGTCAATAAATGCTGCAATGCCCCCTTGTTTCTGTGCTTCGGCAATGGCATGAATGGCTAAGGTAGTCTTACCAGACGACTCAGGACCATAAATCTCAATGATTCTTCCACGTGGGTAGCCACCTACGCCCAATGCGGCGTTCAATCCAATAGAGCCGGTGGGAATCACTTCCACCTGTTCGATGTGGTCATCGCCCAATTTCATAATAGAGCCTTTTCCAAAATCTTTCTCAATTTTCGACATGGCAGCCTGCAATGCTTTCAGCTTCTCTGCTGAAGGGACTGGTTTATCGAAATTCAATTCATCGTTTTTTGCCATAATAAAATTAATTTGTTAATGAATGATATATAAATCGCTTCTGCGACATTTGTCTGGTTAATAATTATAGTTCCAAATCTCCGTCAAATACCTCGTTCCAAGGCAGTCCCTGCTTGTTCAGTTGTTCCATGAATGGATCTGGGTCAAAGTCTTCCACATTCCATACACCAGGACGCTTCCACAATCCCTTGAGGAACATCATGGCGCCTATCATGGCAGGCACTCCGGGTGTGTAGCTCACGCCCTGCATGCCAGTCTCCTTGTATGCTTCCTGATGACTGCAATTATTATATACATAATAGGTGCGTTCCTTGCCGTCCTTGATGCCACGAATGCGACAACCAATGGAGGTCTCACCTTCATAGTTCTCACCCAAATCCTGTGGGTTAGGCAGCACGGCTTTCAAGAACTGCAAAGGCACAATCTTTACCTTCGCATTACCTGTGCCGTCAGCTAATGGAGCCTCATATTCAATCTCATCGATGCGACTCATGCCGATGCCCTGAATCACATCGAGGTACTTGAGGTATTGCTCACCAAAGGTCATCCAGAAACGAGCCAGCTTGATGGTGGGGTAGTTCTTTACCAATGACTCCAACTCCTCGTGGTGCATCAGGTATGACTCACGTGGGCCAATGTTAGGATAGGTGATAGGTTGGTGTATCTCCAATGGCTCTGTCTCTATCCATTCACCGTCTTTATAATAAAGACCTTTCTGGGTAATCTCGCGGATATTGATTTCGGGATTGAAATTTGTAGCAAAAGCCTTGTGATGGTTACCAGCATTGCAGTCAACGATATCCAATGTGTGGATTTCGTCGAAGTGATGCTTGGCAGCATAAGCAGTATATACACCACTCACACCCGGGTCGAAACCACAACCTAAGATGGCTGTCAGGCCAGCATCTTCAAATCGTTGCTTGTAAGCCCATTGCCAACTATATTCGAAGTGCGCTTCGTCACGAGGTTCGTAATTAGCGGTGTCGAGGTAGTTAACACCCGTCTTCAGACAAGCCTCCATGATGGTCAGGTCTTGGTAAGGCAAAGCCAAATTCATCACAATGTCAGGCTTTACCTCATTGAACAACTTCACCAGGTCATCCACATTGTCAGCATCCACCTGCGCGGTCTTGATATTGGGGTTACCTATAGCCTTAGCCAGTTTGTCACACTTAGCCTTCGTGCGACTGGCAATGGTGATGTCAGTAAACACGTCAGGGTTCTGAGCCACCTTGAAAGCAGCAACGGTAGCTACACCGCCTGCACCGATAATAAGCACTTTTCCCATTTTAGTCAGTATTTTATAGTTTATTTTGGGAACAAAGATAAGATTTTATTCTCAATTATCAACTGAAAAAGCCAACTATTTTTGTTGTCGTAAAATCTGCCAAACTGACATGTAAATATGGTGTGTTGTTGTTGGCACAGGCTTTGCACAAATCAAGTGTCCGAAAGCCTGTCAACAGGCATGGGACAACAGATAATTTGAATAATAACAAATAAAAAAATAAGAATTATGGGAAAGATTATTGGTATTGACTTAGGTACTACTAACTCATGCGTTGCCGTGTTCGAGGGCAACGAACCTGTGGTAATCGCGAATAGCGAAGGTAAGCGCACCACTCCTTCTATCGTAGCATTCGTAGAGGGTGGTGAGCGTAAGGTGGGTGATCCTGCAAAGCGACAGGCCATCACCAACCCAACAAAGACAGTGTTCTCCATCAAGCGTTTCATGGGTGAGAACTGGGATCAGGTGCAGAAGGAAATCCCTCGTATGCCTTACAAGGTAGTGCGTAGCGACAACAATATGCCACGTGTTGACATTGACGGTCGTCTCTACACCGCTCAGGAGATTTCTGCTATGGTGCTGCAGAAGATGAAGAAGACTGCCGAGGACTATCTGGGACAGGAAGTGACAGATGCTGTGATTACTGTTCCTGCTTATTTCTCTGACTCACAACGTCAGGCAACAAAGGAGGCTGGTCAGATTGCCGGTCTGAATGTAAAACGTATCGTGAACGAACCAACAGCTGCTGCTTTGGCATATGGTATTGACAAGGCCAACAAGGATATGAAGATTGCAGTGTTCGACCTCGGTGGTGGTACATTTGATATCTCTATCCTGGAGTTTGGTGGTGGCGTGTTCGAGGTATTGTCAACCAATGGTGATACTCACCTGGGTGGTGATGACTTTGATCAGGTAATCATCAACTGGCTGGTACAGGAATTCAAGAACGACGAGGGCGCTGACCTGATGGCCGACCCAATGGCTAAGCAGCGTCTGAAGGAAGCTGCAGAGACGGCTA
>JAGCCV010000073.1 GCA_017651505.1 Bacteroidaceae bacterium
ACTCCTTACGGCTACGAGACCAGCAAGAAGAGTTATCCTGTGCTTTACCTGCTGCATGGTGGCGGTGGCGACGAGGAAGCATGGTCAAGCATGGGTCGTGCTGCTCAAATCTTAGACAACCTGATTGAGCAAGGCAAGGCAGTGCCTATGATTGTGGTGATGCCTAACGGTAATCCAGGTCAGCAAGCTGCATCAACCATGGGTTTACCTGTGAAGGACATTGATACCCGTGCCCCCGAGAATGCCAATATCTATGTGAAGAGTCTGGTAAACGAAATCATTCCTTTCATTGAGAAGGAATACCGTGCAATACCTAAGAAGGCCTCACGTGCCATTTCAGGTTTGAGCATGGGCGGTGGTCATACCTTTGCAGCCTCTACCCTGTTCCCCAACACCTTCGACTACATCCTCCCATTGAGTTCAGGTGCTCGTGAGAGCGATCAGCTCGATGCACAGCTGTTAGGCATCAAGAAGGCTGGCTACAAGCTCTACTGGATTGGTTGTGGCACATCAGACTTAGCTTATGCTGGAAGCCAGGTGCTCGATCAGGCTTTGACGCGCAATGGCATGGAGCACACCTTCTATAAGAGTACTGGTGGCCATGAATGGAAGAACTGGCGTTTGTATCTGAATACTTTTGCCCAGTTGTTGTTCAAATAATAGTAGATTATACGAAAATAAAGGAGGCAGTTACTGAATTGTAGCTGCCTTTTTCTGTTTTGTGAATGGTGCTACCGAGTAATGTGTCATTAAGGCAAGGTAAGCGAATAGGGCTTGTCTGTTTCTGTTAAACAATAATAATTTTTCTTTATTACCTTTTGATTTGTAAAAATTGCCACATGATTTTATTTAGATAGTAACTTTGTGTATGATTCTTCTTACATACTATCTTAGTCTTTTTGTGAAATGCATACCATTGTCCTAACTTTGCCCCCGAAAGCTTTCAGTTAGTATTAATTTTAAAGGTAAATGTGATGAAAAGAATTGAAGCGATTATCCGCAAGACAAAGTTTGAGGAGGTTAAAGAAGCCCTGCTCCAGTCGGATATTAACTGGTTCGAGTACCACAATGTACATGGCATTGGACAAAGCAGGGAGGAGCGTATCTATCGTGGCGTTCAGTATAGCACCGATGTAATTGAGCGAGTTGCATTGACTATTGTCTGCCGTGACCAGTTTGTAGAACCCACAATAAAGGTGATACTACAGGTGGCTCACACGGGAGAGATAGGTGACGGCCGTATTTTTGTCAGTGACATTATTGACGTTTGGTCCATCCGTACTGGTGAAAACGGCGATACCGTGCTACGTGATAAGAAATAACTACAAGTATAACAACTAAAGACGTAAGATTATGAACGAGATAGGATTTTCACTTGATACAGTATGGATGTTGTTGGCAGCCATGCTGGTTTTCTGGATGCAACCAGGCTTTGCTTTGGCAGAGGCAGGCTTTACACGAGGTAAGAACACGGCGAATATATTGATGAAGAACTTCGTTGACTTTATGTTTGGGTCATTGTTGTTCTTCTTTATGGGTTTCGGACTGATGTTTGGCAATGAAGGTGCGGGTTTTGCGGGCATGCCCAACTGGGGTGACCTTTCTTTCTACCAGAGCGATCTGCCTGTAGAGGGATTCCTGATATTCGAGACCGTCTTTTGCGCTACCTCGGCTACCATCGTGAGCGGTGCGATGGCTGAACGTACAAAGTTTTCCATGTATTTGATATATAGTGCATTCATATCATTGATTATTTACCCTATAGAAGGTCATTGGACTTGGGGTGGTGGCTGGCTGTGCAACGATGCAGCAGACGGCTTTATGATGAGCACTTTTGGCGATGTGTTCCACGACTTTGCTGGTTCTGCCATTGTTCATAGCGTTGGTGGTGTACTCGCTTTAATAGGTGCTATGGCGTTAGGTCCCAGGCTGGGGAAGTATGGGAAAGATGGTAAGATACGTGCTATTCCTGGCCATAACCTGACGCTGGCTGCCTTGGGTGTGTTCATACTGTGGTTGGGTTGGTTTGGCTTTAACCCAGGGAGTCAGTTGGCTGCATCAGGGGAGGTAAACCGAGTGGCAATATCACATGTATTCCTCACCACCAACTTGGCAGCAGCTGCAGGTGGTGTGGCTACGATGTTCCTCACTTGGCTGAAGTATGGCAAGCCCTCACTCTCCCTTACGCTCAATGGTGTGTTGGCTGGTCTTGTAGGCATTACTGCCGGTTGTGATTTGGTCTCTCCTGTTGGTGCGGTCATCATAGGTCTGGTATGCGGTATTGTATTGGTGTACGCCATTGAGTTCATCGATCGTAAATTACATATTGATGATCCTGTGGGTGCCTCTTCGGTGCATGGCGTATGTGGTATTCTTGGTACACTGATGACAGGACTGCTTTCCACCTCCAATGGCGCTTTCTATGGTCACGGATGGGGATTCTTCGGAGCCGAGTGCTTTGGTATCTTGTGTATCGACCTTTGGGCAGCTGCTTGTGGCTTTGCTTTGTTCTATGGCATTAAGAAGTTGCATGGACTGCGTGTGACATCTCGCATTGAGGAAGAAGGCCTTGATATCTATGAGCACGGAGAGAGTTGCTACAACTAACAAACTGTCAGTTTAATTATTATTATTTGCTATTATGATGAAGGTAAGAAATTTACTCTTCATGGCTACACTGTTACTGTCAGTGACAGCCGTGAAAGCACAGAATAACCATGTTGAGACAACCATTTCAGCCGATTTTGTCAATCAATATATCTGGCGAGGGTTAGATTTGGGAAATGTATCATTACAACCCACTTTGGGGGTTAGTTACAAAGGTCTTTCCCTTTCGGCATGGGGAAATATAGGGATTAGTAATCCTGCTGATACCAAAGAATTTGACCTGACGATTGGATACACGATTGGTGGCTTAAACATAGGATTAACAGACTATTGGTTTAGTACGGGTGGAGACCCGGAGGCTCGTTACTTCAAATATAATGCCCATTGTACTAACCATATATTTGAAGCCAACGTGGGATATGACTTCGGTGTTGTTAATTTGCAGTGGTACACTAATTTTGCAGGCGATGACAAGAGAACTCAAAAGGGGAAACGAGCTTATAGCAGTTATTTTGAGCTGAATGTTCCATTCAAGTTGGGAACTTTTGATTGGCAAGCTACTGTAGGCTGTGTGCCATATGCAACTGCTTTTTATGAAACGACAGGGTTTGCCGTAACAAATCTTTCGCTGAAAGCAATGAAAGATATTATTGTAACTGAAAAATTCAGTATTCCTGTTTTTGCAGGATTGGCGGCCAATCCTAACTCAAAAAAGGCATATTTAATATTGGGTATAACACTACAACCATGACATAGCATTAAATTTAACAGTGCAGGGGATGCATCAGCGCATCCCCTGCCTTTTTTATAATCTTCATTTTTTTTGTCTTTCAAATGTTTATTCCTATATTTGCAGTAGATATAATTACAAAGAAGTATGAAACATTTCTATTTTGACAAGTTTACTGTAGTGGCTGTTTGTGTGGCTATAATGACTGGTTGCACTGGTCAGTCTTCTCAGGAAGGAATGAACCGTCAGCCAGGTAATTTTCCTGGTAATCCTGATGAGTGGTTTGCTCCTCAGTTGGTGACAGACAATACTTATCGTAACGTGGCTAAACACAGAGCGGCGTATGCCTCTTCGAGCTTTGATTATAATCTAACGGCTCAATTGACTACTGATGGTATCTTGACGGACATGATGCCCCCTACTACCAGTGTCTCTACCCAAGCTGGTGAGTTGCCTCGTCTGCAAAAGGAAATACTTTTTGACAGTAATGATGTGACCCCACTGACTATCACTGGTGAGGATGTCTTCATACAGTTGGATATGGCCGACATGCAAGTGGATATCGACCAGATATCGCTGCGAGGCAGGGTGGTACTTGATACGAGAAAAGCTCGTGGATATGAGGTAAAGACACTTGCTTCAGTGGATGGTAGCCAATGGGAGGAGTTGGATTCACAGAAGGGCACTAACTACTTTGGTGCTGAAGGTGGTGCCTGGGCTGGTTATCCTCCTCGTAAGGTAGCTACAGGTGAGTCGCCCGTAAGGTTTCTTTATGAGCATGGGGCTGTGAAGAACCCACCAGTGGTGGTAGAGGCTGGTGCTCCTGCAGGTGCCAATCCGTTTATGACTCGTACCATCAATTATGTGGTGAAGCTGCCATCAGTTAAGAGATACAGTCATTTCAAGATAGAGATGAAGATGCCGAGTGCGCAGGGCTGGACGCTTACCTCTTGGGATTTTGCTAAAGGCGACGAACCCGTTTCCGTGCTTCCTTCTTTTCGCTTCAACAGTGCCTGGATGAGTGCGTCTTCAGGTAACGAATGGTTGATGGTGGACTTGGGTACAAATACCCAGTATGATAAAATCAACCTGCATTGGATTAATAAGGCTGTGAAGGGTATAATTGAGGCTTCAGATGATGCCAAAACATGGAAGCAAGTGGCAGAGTTGCCAGGTGGCGGAGACCTGAATGATGAGATAACTTTGGACAAGACGGTGAAGAGCCGCTATGTTCGTTTGAACTTGACGGAAGCTGCTGGTGGCAGGTCATACGTGCTGAGTGAGATGGAAGTGATGGGCAAGGGTGGCTTGGTGGCCCGACCTCAAAAGGCAGAGGCTTCATGGACAGATTTGAATATCGAAAATGGTCAGGTCTTGAATGGTAAACTGTCTTTGGATGGGGGGAACTGGAAACTGCAACGTGCTTCAGAGGTGAATGCTTCTGGTGAAGCTGTAGCTCAGTCTGGTTTCAACGATGAGGATTGGATAGTGGCTACTGTTCCTGGTACAGTGTTGTCGAGCTATGTAAATATAGGTGCCATTGCCGATCCGAATGTAGCTGATAATCAGTTGCAGGTATCGGAATCGTTCTTCTACTCTGACTTCTGGTATCGTCATACGTTTAATGTAGATGCCTTAGGTGAACGGATGTTCTTGGATTTCGATGGCATCAACTGGAAAGCTGAGGTTTTCCTGAACGGCAAGCAGATAGGTGATATCAAAGGCGCTTTCATTCGAGGTAAGTTTGATGTGACCAACGTAGTAAAGCAAGGTGAGAACGTTTTGGCTGTGAAGATTATCAAGAATGCTCATCCTGGTGTGGTGAAGGAGCAGACTTCTTGGAGTCCTGACTATAACGGCGGTATCTTAGGTGCCGACAATCCTACCTTCCATGCTTCTATAGGTTGGGATTGGATACCTACCATCCGTGGACGTAACATCGGAATCTGGAACGATGTGTATCTTACATTCGCTGGGGCAGTAACCATAGAGAACCCATTTGTGCAGACCGACCTGCCATTGCCTAATACCGATTGTGCTGATATTCTGGCTGAGGCTACCTTAAAGAACCATAGTGACAAAGCCGTAAAGGGTGTGCTGAACTTCAAAATGGATAAGGATGGTGCTGGTGTGGCTGAACAGATGGAAGTGGAGCTGGCACCTGGTGAAAGTAAACTTGTAAAGCTGCCTTCTACCAGACTGGATAATCCAAGTCTTTGGTGGCCTGTAGGTTATGGCGAGCAGAATCTTTATAATAGTAACTTTACATTTACGATAGATAATCACCAAAGTGATGTAAAGAGCTTCAAGACAGGTGTGCGTGAACTGACCTTCGTGGATGAGGCATATGTACAGGCTGGAGGTGTCTTAAGAGGTAAGGAGCAGTTCAAGAACCCAATTCGTCTGACGGTTTATATCAATGGCAAACGTGCTGTGGGCTTTGGTGGCAACTGGGGTATGGCTGAGGCAAACCTCAACTATCGTGGTCGTGATTATGATGCGGCTGTAAAGTACCATGCTGACATGCACTTTACAATGATTCGTGACTGGGTGGGTATGATAGGAGATGAGGAGTTCTATGAAGCTTGCGACAAATACGGAGTACTGATTTGGCAAGATTTCTGGTTGGCTAATCCAGCAGACGGGCCTGACCCTTACTATGAGGATATGTTTATGGCCAATGCGCGAGACTATGTGAACAGGATTCGCAACCATGCAGCTCTGGGTATCTATGTTGGTAGAAATGAGGGTAATCCTCCTGCATCATTAGACAACCAGTTGCGTGACTTGGTGGCAGAACTTCATCCGGGAATGCGTTATATCTCTCATTCTGCTGATGGAGTGGTAAGTGGAGAAGGTTCTTATAACGCTTTGGAACCTATTGAATATTTCCGTCACTTTGGGCATGACCGATTCCACAGTGAGCGTGGTATGCCGAATGTGATGACCTACGAGAGCATGAAATTGGCGTTCGGCGAAGATCATTTAGAACCGGTGAGCACCTTGGCTACGCCTAATCCTATGTATGGCTTACATGACTATGCTTTAGGAGGCAAAGGTCCTTCTGCACAGCAGACAGAAACTTTCAATCAGATGATTGCCAAGATGTTTGGGAAGCCCAAGAATGCAGCGGAATTTGCCGAATGGTCGCAGTGGGTGAACTACAATGGCTATCGTGCCATGTTTGAGGGACGTAGCGAGCACCGTCGTGGCTTGTTGTTGTGGATGAGTCATCCCGCTTGGCCGTCAATGGTTTGGCAGACTTATGACTATTACCTCAATCCGACGGGTGGATACTTCGGAAGTAAGAAGGCTTGCGAACCTATTCATATCCAATGGAATCCTGTGCGTGATGATATTGAGGTGGTGAACTATTATGCCGGCGACTTTGCAGGTGTCACTGGTGTGGCTCAGTTGATTAGTCAAGACGGCAAAGTGATTTGGGAGAAGCAGGCGTCTTTTGATGTGAAGAATGATGAGACAGTAGCTTTGTTCCTGTTGGAAGAACCTGCTGAGCTGAGCAAGACTTATTTCATTAAGTTGACGTTGAAACAAGGCGACAGACTGTTGTCGGATAACTTCTATGTACGTGGCAAGGAATCGGGCAATTATCAGTCGTTGCTCGACCTGCCTTATGTTCAGTTGACAAACAATATTAAGGTAGTACGTGAAGGTGATGAATGGGTATTGGATGGCACAGTGAAGAATGAAAGTAGCACGCCAGCCCTGATGATTCGCTTGGCCGTTAAGGGCAATAAGACCGCTTGCATGATGGCACCAGTGATGTATAACGATAATTATTTTAGTCTGATGCCAGGAGAGAGCAAGCAGATTCACATAACTATGAGTCATGCTGACACTCAAGGTGAAAAGCCAACGCTTGAAATTACTGGCTTCAATGTCACGAATGACAAAGCGATGATAGGAAAGAGCAGAAAGAGCTTGAGATAAACAATAGAGAAGGGGTAACTGATAGTTATCCCTTCTTTTTATTCAGTTGCCAGATGGAAGCAACTACAAGCAATACGGCCAAAGCGAGACAAATGTAATAGGGGACAGAACCCATAATATCTGCTAATGTATCGGCTTCTGGATAGATACGTGAAAAATAAACTGACAAACTGTTGTTGAGGATATGGATTAGAATGCCAGGTATCAGGCTGTGGGTCTTATAGAACAACCATGCCAACAGCAAACCCAGTAAGAAGGCTGTCAGTATCTGCGCCGGGTTGATATGGAAAATACCAAAGATGAGAGCTGAATAGATGATGGCTTTCTTCGGAGTATATGTTTTCAGTAGTACTGATGTAATGGCACCACGGAACAACATCTCCTCAAGAATCGGTCCTATGATGGCTATAGCCAATATTCCCAACCAAGTGCCTTCCATGTTAGTGAAAGTACTCTCAAGCCAGTTAGGCATAAAGTCAGTCATAGTTGATATGGTATCTGAAATGAAAATAGCGGAAATGCCAGCAATGAGAGTCCACCACAAGTATTTTGCTGTAGTAGGATGTAACAGTCGCTTGTCGGAAAGATAACCTTGTTGTACAAGGATGCCAGCCATGATGACATCGGAAACTAACAAAGCAATTATTATAGCAATCTCCCTATTGATGCCAGACCACTGAATGACAAGCAATGATAATGCTCCTCCTGCTATTGCTTGTATCAGCAGATATAATAATACTAAGAGAATGGACTTTTTCATGATGCCAATATGTCTTTAATCATAGTTGCGTCTCGTTGTAGTTGCTGCACTAATTGCTCTTTGGTGGCAAACTTTACCTCACCACGAGTGCGTTTTACCAAAGAGAGTCTCAACTCTTTATCATAGATATCTTCATGGAAGTCAAAGATATGAACTTCAATACTGCGTTCATCACCATTTGCCAGTGTAGGTCTTGTACCAATGTTTAGCATTCCTTGATACTTTTTGTCATCCATTTCAACCAGCACAGCATACACGCCATTGGCCGGTATCAGCTTCTCTGGAGAAACTTGCAGGTTGGCAGTAGGGAAACCCATGGTATGCCCCACATGAAAGCCACTCACCACCTTGCCTTCCAATAAATAGTGATAGCCCAAGAGGGTGTTGGCGATTTCCAAGTCACCACTGAGCAGCAATTCCCGAATTCTTGTAGAGCTGGCAGAAGGTAATTCTGTAGCTTGTATCACCTCAATGCCTAATTCGTGACCATAGCGCACATATTCGTCAAAACCTTCTGAACGGTTATACCCAAAGCGATGATCATAGCCTATCACTAATGCTAATACCTGATACTTGTCGTGTAGCAGTTGCATAAACTCAAAGGCTGTGAGGGCGGCTAAACTTGGGGTAAATTCCAACACTTCACAATGGTTTATGCCCGTTTGCTGAAGCAGACTGAGTTTTTCTTCTGTGGTGGTGAGCAAACAAAAGAACTTGGTCTCATGGCTCACCACATGACGAGGTTGTTGGTAGAAAGTCACAACCATAGAATTGAGCTTCCGTGCATGTGCCACCTCCAACACCTGCTGTAGCAAATGTCGGTGCCCAAGATGCACTCCGTCGAAGAAACCTATTGTTGCAACAAAACCTTTATTCATCTTACCTTCTTATCCTCCTGATAAAACGTTCAATTTCTCCTATCCATAAAACGCATGAAGTAACGCCTACTATTACCAGCCATTCATTGATGCTCAGGGGCTCTGTGCGAAATACTTCTCCACCTATCTGCACAATCAGTATTTGTCCCATGAATATGAGCAGTGCTACGCCCAACAAGCCAAAAGAATGTCCTATGTTCTTGAAAGCTGACTCGTCAGAGCCAAATGTTTTGGCATTGAACAGGTTCCAGAACTGAAGCAGTACGAAAACTGTAAAGAAGATAGTGAGTCGATGCAGGGTCATGCCACCCTCCGCATGATTATAGGTATAGAGCAGTCCCATCAGCATTACCAAAAAAGTGAATCCGTATCCTAAGATAAACCGTGCCATGCCGCGGGTAATGATAAAATCGTCTGGTTGACGAGGCTTCTCCTGCATGACACTCTCACTGGGAGGAATAGATGCCAATGCCAAAGCCGCAAAGGTGTCCATAATAAGGTTCACCCACAGTATCTGTGTCACTGTAAGAGGTAGTTCTGTTCCCAAAAAGGCACCGATGAGTACTATAAGCAAAGCCACCAGGTTGATGGTGAGCTGGAACAGGATAAAACGCTGGATGTTGCGATATAGTGATCGACCCCACATTACCGCTGTACCTATGCTATGGAAAGAGTTATCCAATAAAGTTATGTCAGAAGCCTCCTTGGCTACTGAAGTACCGGAGCCCATCGATAGTCCCACTTGGGCGTGGTGAAGGGCAGGAGCATCGTTGGTACCATCGCCAGTTACTGCCACTACGGCTCCTTTCTGTTGCAAGAGCTGAACCAATCGTTGTTTGTCAGAGGGGCGGGCTCTCGACATAATCTTTATGTCAAGTACTCTTTCTAATGCCTCCTCGTCTGTCAAAGCGGCAAATGCCGTGCCAGTAATGCGGTTTAGGTCAGTATCCTCTTCGGTCCACAAACCTATCTGACGACCTATCTCAGTAGCGGTTGCAGGAGTGTCACCTGTTACTATTTTCACTTGAATACCTGCTGCCTGACAGCGTTTCACTGCAGCAGGGACGTCTAAACGAACGGGGTCGCTAATTGAGACGTAGCCGAGGAAGATAGCATTTTCCAGATAATGAGAATCGAGAATCGAGGACTGAGAAATATCAGAATGGTCGCGGTCAATAATATTGTAGGCAAAGCCGAGGGTACGCATGCCTTGATTTTGGAAGGATAGCAGGTCGGTCTCAATGGTTTTTTTGTAATCGTCCATCGGTTCCAACCCTTTGGCAGTTGCCACCTGATTGCACATGCCACTCACAATCTCCGGGGCACCTTTTATATATAAGATATCCTTGTCCAAGGTGTAGGAATGTACCAAAGTGGCCATATACTTACGTTCGGTAGAGAATGCTATCTGGTCTAATACCTCTACATTCAGTTTTAGCTTCATGTAGTCGATACTCTGGCTATGAAGCCACAGCAGCAAGGCTACCTCCGTAGGATTGCCTATGCCTGAGGGTTTGCTCCCATCAGCAGGTATCTCCAAGAAAGAAGTGGAGTTGGCGCTGATGCCTTCTTTTACCAGATGACTGAGTTCGTCATCCTTAACCTTTCTCTCCCCACGCAAGCCGAAGAAACAGGCATCCTGCACCTGCATCTGGTTCTGTGTAAGGGTACCAGTCTTATCAGTACAGATTACATTGATGGCACCCATTGTCTCGCATGCGTGCATTTTCCTAACCAAGTTATTGGTGGAAAGCATTCGGCGCATATTCAGTGCCAAACTCAAGGTCACACTCATTGGCAATCCCTCTGGTACTGCCATCACTATCAGGGTAACAGCCATCATGAACAATTGCAGCGTATCTTTGATGGGAGCCAACCATTCTTCAAACGTATGCAGATTTCCAAAGTCATATACCAACAATACGTCCTTAATGAAGAAGATGATGAAAGCCAAGCCTGCAACTGCAAATCCCACGTTGCCTATTAACTTGGCCAGTTTGCCTAATTGCTGGTTCAAAGGGGTTTCTTCATGAGTCTCTTCCATGCTTTGCTGGGCCACCTTGCCAATTTCAGTAGCGTCACCTATTGACATGACTTCCATGATACCATTTCCGTCAAGTACTGTAGTGCCTCGCATCACCATGTTGTCAGCATATGTGGCGTCTTTGTGGAAATGCGCCTCGTCGGTGGTTTTTGACGTGGAAGGTTCTCCTGTCAACGATGACTCATTGATTAATAGAGAGGTAGCTTCCAATAATTTGCCATCGGCAGGTACCTCTTCACCAGTTTCTAATAGCACCACATCGCCTACCACTACTTCTTTTCGTGGTACTTCGCATACATGTCCGTTGCGGATAACTCTTACGGCATTGTCATCGTTCACCGTATTGAGTAAATCGAATTTGCGATTGGCATCGTACTCAAAAGCGAAACCTACCCCCGTCGCCAGAAGAATAGCGGCAATGATACCGATAGTTTCTGCATACTCATTCTCAAAGATGGAGATAACCAGCGATAAGCAGGCAGCTACCAGCAAGATTCGGATAACAGGGTCTTCAAATTTTTCCAGATATAGTATCCATATAGGTTTGCGCTTAGGAGGCGTGAGCACATTCATTCCGTACTTCTCCCTGCTCTGTTGTACTCCAATATCGGTAAGACCTTTGAATATATGGCTATTACTTGTCATACTGCTTCTTTTGTTCAAATAATGCTGCAAAAATACAAATAATATCGTAAATAATTTTGTTTTCGACCTAAGATTGTTAACTTTGCAGAAAATGAGTAAAACTAATTGACTAACTTTTAAAAATTACAATTATGGATAAGTACATTTGCTCAGTTTGTGGTTATGAGTATGACCCGGCTAAAGGTGATCCAGATAATGGCATAGCTCCTGGCATCGCTTTTGAAGACCTCCCTGAAGATTGGGTGTGTCCTCTCTGTGGCGTAGGCAAGGAAGACTTTGAGAAGGCTTAAGAAGGCTTTACCTAATCATGAGGCATCACTGGTTACTGGCGATAGTATTTTTTGCTATTGCTGCTGCGCTTTCAGCACAAAATACTGGCAGTAAGTTTAGGTTTTATGGACAAGTTAGAAATGATTTCTATTACCAAAACCGACAAGCATATGAATCGTCAGAAGGTTTTATGATGCTTTTCCCCAAAGACAAAGAGATTGACGAAGCTGGCAAAGATATTAATCGTGCCAACTCCGCCAATCTTTTTAATTTTCATACCATGTTAGGTTTGGAAATTAAGGGTCCTGTGTGGGGTAAGGTGCAGACGTCTGGACAGATTGATGTGGATTTCCGTGGCTCATTGAACGGCTCTGGTGGAATACTCCGCTTACGTAATGTGGTAATGAGGTTCCGCTGGGACTATTGGTGGTTATCAATCGGACAATTAGGTCATGATATGGGTCATTCGCTCTACAATGAGACCATTAGCCTGAATGTGGGAGCTCCCTATCAACCTACAGGACGTGTGCCACAGATTAAAATCCAGTATAATAATCCTGCTAAGTTTTTGGTAGCTGCCTCATTGGTTTGGCAAGCGCAAGGTGGTTCGGTTGGACCGAATGGCAGAAGTCGTGAATATTTGCGTAATAGCGGTATTCCTGAATTTAGCCATAAGGCGGAAATTCACAATGCGGAAGGTTCATTGCTGGGCTATGTTATCCATTTTGCTTCTATCCGACCCCGTCTGCAGTCAGATGAAGGCTACAAGGTCAATGAGCGTGTCAGTGCATTCAATCTGCAGCTTTACGGGCGCTATCGTAAAGATTTATTTACCATTGCTGCTAAGACCATACTGAACCAGAATTTTACACAATCCAATACATTAGGTGGTTATGGTGTAACAAGCAAGGATCCCATTACAGGTGAACAGAAATATGCTCCCTTACGCCTTTGGCAGAGTTGGGCTAATGTCTTGTATGGAGGCAATTTGCGAGGCGGTTTCTTTGGCGGTTATATTAAAAATTTTGGAGCTTCCAAACCTATAACCGGAATTATAGGAACGGGTACTAACATAGACCAGATGTTTACTGTTTCAGCTTTGCTCAGCTATACTTCGTCACATTGGCGATTTGGTTTTGAATATAGCCTTACAAAGGCTTTCTATGGGACGAACGATGCTTATGGAAAAGTGAAAGACACACATGCCGTCGTGAATCATCGTCCCTATGCAACTGTTATGTATTCCTTTTAAATAAATTCCTATGAAAAAAACATTTATTATTGCATTACTTATGGCTATCCCGTCGTGTGGACTTTGGGCGCAGAAAAAGGATTTCAGCTATAAGTTTTATGGTCAAGTTCGAACGGACTTTTATTTCAATAGTCGCCAGAACAACGAGAGTGTGGATGGCGCCTTGTTGTCTTATCCCAAAGCTAAGGATCTGGATCCTGCTGGTAAGGACCTAAATGGCATTGCCAACCTTAATATGTATAACATGCACTCCCGTCTGGGTGTGGATGTAACAGGACCGTCATTGTGGGGTTGGAATACTTCTGCCAAGATTGAGTTTGATTTCAGGGGCAATAGTACTAATCTGGGCATAGTGCGTATGCGTCACGCTTATTTCCAAGTTGCAAAGAACGGCTTCTCCATTTTGGCAGGTCAAACTTGGCATCCTTTGATGAATTCGGTAACGACTGAGTTGATGAACCTCAATGTGGGTGCTCCCTTCCAGTTGTTGTTGCGTACACCACAATTGCATTTCCAGTATCAGGATAAGTTGCTGAAGGTCCGTGCTGCTCTGATATGGCAAGCTCAGGTAGCTTCAATGGGTCCTGGTAATGTTCGTAGTCGTGAATACTTGCGTAATAGCAAAATTCCTGAATTGTTTGCCAGTATTGATATCCATAATGAGACATCTACTTTTGGTGTGGCAGCTCACTTTATGTCGCTTATGCCTGAAACAAAGACAGAATTGGGTTATAAGACAACCTCCCGAATAAATGGCTTGACCCTTGAGGCACATGGTAGATACCAAAAGGATTTGTTCATGATTGCTGCAAAAACCATTTTGAACCAGAACTTTAATCATGCCAATACCTTGGGTGGTTATGGCGTGACCAGCATTGATCCCAAGACCGGTGTGAAAAAATATGCTCCATTGCGCATATCCCAAAGCTGGGTGAATGTGATGTATGGAAAGAAATGGCGTGGGGGAGTCTTTGCCGGTTACCTTAAAAATTTTGGTGCTTCAAAGAATGTGACTGATTTAGTAGGCGTTGGTACAAATGTTGACCAGATGGCTGCTGTCAGTGGAGAAATTACTTACAATCTCCCTGGATGGAAGTTTGGCTTGGAATATAATATCACCACAGCTTGGTATGGCACACCTAATGAAAAAGGACGTGTCAAGAATACCTACAATGTAACCAACCATCGTGTGCTGTTGGCCGCATTGTTTATGTTCTAAAATAACCTTCTTTATTGACATTTAGGGCAGATACCCTTCACCAAATAATTGATTGTAGTCATGCGGTAGCCCTGTGGTAGGGCTACCGTTGGTATTGGTATATCATTCAAGCAAAATGTTCTACCACAACGTTCGCAATAGAAATGGGCATGCAGATCACTGTCGAGTTCGCCATCATGGCTATGACATAGTTCATAACGTACTGCATCTGCTCCATCTTCCATTACATGCACCAAATGCTGCTCTCGGAACAAAGTCAATGATCTGAATACATTTGATTTATCAATGGTATCTACAGCATTCTCCAGTTCTGACATAGTCAAAGGATGCTCAGCCTCAGACAAGGCTCTTACTAACACGATACGATTGGCAGTGGGCCTGATGTCATGCTCCAGCAACAATTCTATAATCTTTGCTTCATCCATACCTCTAATTGTTTATGACGCAAAGATATATACAATTCTGCAAACAATAAGGATGCAGGCACAAAAAATACTATCAATCCCTCATTATAGTTTTGATGACATGATTCCAAATATCTATTGATTTTTTATAATGCTTAGTAATACCCTGACTAAAGGGGGCAAGTTCTTTAGGTGTAATTTTCGATGAAATCGATGTTTTTTGAAGATTTATTTAAAAAAGTTTGGACTGCTTAGTTATAATTTCAATTATTTGTCCTAACTTTACAATTCGAGATGAAACAAAAGCGACAAAGGAGCAAGATTTATGATTCAGATACATTGTATAAATAATGGCAAAACCATTGACTTCCCCACAGGTGCAGAGTTGCAAGATGTTTTTCCTGCTACGGGTGCAGAATTGCCATATCCTGTGATAAGTGCCAGAGTGAACAATGTTTCCAAAGGTCTCAGCTATAAGGTCTATAACAATAAGGATGTGGAGTTTTTAGATGTGCGTGACCCTTCTGCCATGCGTACCTATGTCCGCTCTTTATGTTTCGTTTTGTATAAGGCAGCAACAGAGTTGTTCCCTAATGGGAAACTGTTTATCAAGCACCCTGTGTCGAATGGCTATTACTGTTCCCTAAACATCGAAAGGCCTATTACTGTTGAGGATGTGAATGCTATCAAAGCCAAGATGAAAGAAATCATCACTACCGATATCCCTTTTATTCGTCATGAAAGTAGGACTGAGGATGCTATACGGATTTTTCGGGGAAAGGGACGTAATGATAAAGTGAAGCTATTGGAAACATCGGGCAGTCTTTATACCAGTTATTATTCGCTGGGCGATACGGTGGACAGCTATTATGGCAATTTGGTACCTTCTACTGGCTATCTTAACTTGTTCGATATCGTGAAATATTATGATGGTTTGCTGCTGAGGATACCTGACCACAAAAATCCCACTAAGCTCTATGATATCGTAAAGCAAGAGAAGATGCTGGATGTTTTCCAGGAGCATATACACAGGAGCCGTATTCTGGATATGGAGACGGTGGGCGATTTGAACTATGCTTGTCAGAATGGCTTTGCTACACAGATCATCAATGTTGCTGAAGCTTTGCAGGAGAAAAAGATTGCTCATATAGCAGAACAAATATACAATCGCTCTCAAGAAGGCCGTCCTGTGAAGTTGGTGCTGATATCAGGCCCTTCTTCATCTGGTAAGACTACCTTTAGCAAAAGGTTGTCAGTTCAGTTGGTTACCAATGGTATAATTCCCTATCCCATCTCGCTCGATAACTATTTCTTGCCTCGTGAGGAAACGCCAAAGGATGAGAAAGGTGAATATGACTATGAATCTATTTATGCGCTCGATTTAGAACTGTTTAACAGACAGATGCAAGCCATTCTGCGTGGGGAGGAGGTGGAATTACCTTATTATAATTTCCAAACAGGACTTCGAGAGTATCGTGGACAGAAAATCCAGCTGAGAGACAACATGGTATTGGTGATGGAAGGCAACCACGGACTGAATCCAGAACTGACACCTCAGATTCCTGAAGAGAATAAGTTCAAGATTTATGTTTCGGCACTAACCACTATCTCGTTGGATCATCATAACTGGATACCTACCACAGATAATCGTTTGGTTCGCCGCATTGTGCGTGATTTCAACTATCGTGGCTATTCTGCCCGGCAAACTATAGCACGTTGGGAGAGTGTTCGTGCTGGTGAAGATAAGTGGATATTTCCCTTCCAAGAGAATGCCGATGTGATGTTCAACTCAGCCTTACTGTTTGAATTTGCAGCTTTCCGTAGCCATGTGGAGCCTATATTAAATATGGTTCCACAGAATTGTCGTGAGTATGCAGAGGCATATCGTTTGCTGAGGTTCATGAAATATTTCTATGCTATACGCGACAATGAGATACCACATACTTCCCTTATGCGTGAGTTTATAGGTGGAAGTAGTTTTGTTTATTGATAAAAAAATTATGAGATATGAATAAAAAGTTATTTACCTTGTTTTTAAGTTTGCTCTTCTGTTGCATGATAGTGAATGCGCAAGAAGGGCAAAAAAGTGAGCTTCAGCAGCGTGCCGAGACTGAAGATGCAAGAAATAATATTGCTGCAGCCCGCTCGTTGTTTATCCGTGCCTTCGACGACTATGTTGGTAAAGGGCAGATTAAATTGGGAGTGGATTGTGGCACAAGAGCAACTGCACTGTATCATAAGGAAAACTTCTTCAAAGAAGGTTTCGAGTTGCTGCGACGTGTTGACCAGGCTATTAGTGCTGAAGAACAGAAGGGGGGTACCACCATGCCTGCATTACATTACTTGGTAACCAAGGAGCGTTTGCAGATGTATATCAAAATGAGAAATACGGCTCGTGCCATGGAACAGATCAACACGATGGAAAATCAGGCGAAAACAGCCAATGATGACAATCTGATGAACGATTTGTTGTACAACAAAGCCATCTATCATTACACCTTTGGTCAGATATCCCAAGGCGATGCTGTATTTAAGGAAATGGCCACCAAATTGACTGCCCAGAAAGAATATGACAAAGTAGATGAGGTTTACCAGACATTGATTGCCAATGGTAAGAAGAGCAATAACGCTAATCTCGTGGCTCAGACTTATAGCAACTACATTATCTGGAAAGATTCTGCCAATGCAATGAAACTGGCAGATGAGACAGGTGTGTTAAAGCAGCAGATCGCAGAAAATGAAGCCATCATTGCAGAGAAAGACAGTTCACTCGGCTCACGCCAAATGATTATTATTAGTCTGTGTGTTTTAGCTGCAGCTTTAGCAGCTGCTTTGGTCATTGGCATCATCGTTCTTTTGCGTTATATCTTCTTGACTCGCAAGCAGAAAAAGGCAATCAAGCTTTCAGAAGATAATAATGCCTTGAAAGCCAAGTTTATTAGCAACATATCTGCCCAACTGGATCCAACCTTGGAGAAATTGGATAGTCGCATACCTGAGGTACAGGCTTTGCTTGATTTTTCACAACACATCCAAACCCTCTCTGTATTGGAGAATATGCCGCCGACTACTCTTGAATTGGAAGATGTACAAGTTAACCAGTTCTGCGAAGAGATGATTGATGATATTCGTGACATGGTTAAACCCGAAGTAGAGATAATGGTAAACGCTCCCAAGATGACAGCCAAGATCCATCGTGAGTATTTATCTCATATTTTAAGACACCTGTTGTATAATGCTGCTGAATATACTCCAGCCGAAGGTCATATTTGGTTGGACTATAAGAAACGTGGAGCACATATGCAGCAGTTTGTGGTGACGGATACGGGTTGTGGCATTCCAGAAGAGAAGATGGAAGATGTTTTCAAGCCTTTTTTGGAGATTAAAGATTTGTGTACTGGTGATGGTCTTGGCTTGCCTATTTGTAAGGAGATGGCCAAGAAAATGAATGGTGATCTTGAGGTAGATCCGAAATATACGAAGGGAACGCGATTTATTATTACATTGCATGTGTAAATAAATACCCCGCCCATTGGGCGGGGATTTGTTTTAGCTCCTTATAGCTTCCACTTCATCAGGTGTCAGAGGAATCTTCTTTCCTAATCTGCGAGCACCGTCCTCAGTAATCAAGTAGTCTTCCTCGTTGCGAATACCACCAAAATGACGGTATTCTTCCACCTTATCATAATTTATAAAATCGGTAAACTTTTTCTCTTTTCTCCACCTGTCAATCAGTTCGGGGATAAAGTAGATGCCTGGCTCAACCGTATGTACGAAACCTGGTTGTAGAGGAATGGCAAGGCGCTGACTCTTGCGCCCAAACTGGGTACTCTTTGGCTGACCGTCATAACCTACCCATACTTCACCTAAGTTCTCCATGTCATGAACGTCCAATCCCATCATATGCCCTAAGCCATGAGGATAGAACAATGCGTGAGCTCCCTCTCTCACGGCATCATCCGTATTTCCTTTCATCAATCCTAAGTCTTTCATCCCTTCTACCATCACCTTTGCCGATAGGTCGTAAACATCCATATAGGGGATACCAGGACGTAGCGCTTTCACACTTTCCAGGTGCATGGCATTTTGAATGACATACACATCTTTCTGTTTCTGCGAGAATTTCTTGTCAGCAGGGAAAGTAGAAGACATATCGCCACAATAGCCACTCTCCACCTCTGCACCAGCATCGATTAGGAACAAATCACCAGATTTTACGAGGTGGCCATGATAGTGGTTGTGTAAGGTTTCGCCATGGATGGTAGCGATGGTGGAGAATGACAATTCACAATTATTCAAAGCTGCTACATGTTCTATTTCAGCTGCCACATCGTATTCATGCATGCCAGGACGCAGACATTTGATAGCTGCAATGTGCATATCGGCTGTAACGTTGCATGCCTTCTCGATTTCTGTAATTTCCTCAGAGTTCTTGATGTTACGCTGTTTTATGATGGCACGGATAAAAGGAACAGATCCTTCCTGGGCAGAAGGAGCAATACCCAACCAATCCATCAGTTTTAGCTTGTGCTCAGGACGGTAGGGAGGCAGGTAATGCACTTGTTGACCTTTTGCCTGCGCTTTATTCAAGTAATCCGCAACTTGCAGATAAGGTCGCGTGTCAGTAATACCTACTTCCGCAGTTTTCTCTTGTAGAGTAGGCAATTTGCCTGCCCATACTATAAAATCGATACTCATTTCGTCACCAAAGACAATCTCTTTGTTTTCGTCAATGTCAATAATGGCAGCCAGTCCTGCCTGAGAGATACCGAAAAAATACAAGAATGAAGAGTCTTGACGGTAACGGAATGCGTTATCCTCGTAGTTTAATCCCATATCATCGTTGCCTAAGAATAGCAACACCCCAGAACCAATGTTTTTTTTCAGCAGGGCTCTGCGCTGCATGTAGGTCTCTTTCGCAAACATAATTCTTAGTTTTTTTGAGTTATTATTGGCAAAGATACAAGAAAAAAACGTATTTTTGCATGCTGATACGCAATAAACGTAAATTAAAATGGCTCAGAACTCCCGCCAGATTCAAGTGCAGTCGCAGCAGCAAATGCAGACGCTCTCACCCTTGCAGATTCTTGTGGTGAAACTGTTGGAATTGCCTACGGTGGAACTGGAGGATAAGGTGAAGTCTGAGTTACTCGACAATCCTGCGTTGGAGGAGGGGAAAGAAGAAACACCCGAGAATGTTGCAGATGAGTTGTCATACTCTGAGGATGATGGCGATACCAGTTATAATGCCTTGGATGACTACCGCGATGATGACGATATTCCCGATTACAGACTTCAGGAGCACAATTACTCTCGCAACGAAAGGATGGAAGAGATTCCTTTCAGTGATACTACTTCTTTTTATGAGACACTGAAAGATCAGTTGGGTGAGCATGACTTGGATGAGCATCAGCGTCAGTTGGCAGATTATCTGATAGGCTCGTTAGATGATGACGGTTTGTTGCGTAAGCCCCTTGATACGATTGCTGACGAATTGCTTATCTATATGGGAGTTGATGCAACCATGCAGGAATTGGAGTATGTCCTTCAAGTAATTCAGCAATTTGACCCTGCTGGCATTGGTGCTCGAGATTTGCAGGAATGTCTGCTTATTCAAATCAGACGAAAGGCGCAAACACCTGAAGGGAAACAAGACTATTTATTGCCGTTGGAAGAAAAGATAATCAGTTCCTTCTATAAAGAGTTCACTACCAAGCATTGGGATAAAATATGTCAACAGCTGGGAGTCAGCGAAGAACAATGCCAACAAGCAATTAAAGAGATAACACACCTCAATCCTCGCCCCGGAGCTTCTATGGGCGAGGCAATGGGTAAGAACTTACAACAAATTACACCTGACTTTATAGTAGATATTGATGACGAGGGCAATGTGTCTTTCAGCCTTAACAATCCCAATTTGCCAGAATTGCGTTTGAATCCAGATTTCAACCGTCAGCTGAAAGAGCAAACGGAAAATAGTACCAAGCAAACGCGAGAACAGAAAGAAGCGGCTCTTTTCCTTAAACAGAAGATAGATGCGGCTCAGGGATTTATAGAGGCTATTCGTCAGCGGCAAGCCACCATGACAAATGTTATGAAAGCTATCATCGAATTACAACACCCCTTTTTCCAGGAAGGCGATGAAGCATTGTTGAAGCCTATGATTTTGAAGGATGTGGCAGAACGTGCCAAGTTAGATATATCTACCGTTTCGCGTGTGTGCAACAGTAAATATGTTCAGACGCCCTATGGCATCTTCCCCTTACGCTATTTCTTTACGGAAGGCTTCATCAAGCAGGATGGAGAGGAAATGTCTTCGCGAGAGGTGAAGAAAGTGCTGAAGGAAATGATAGACAAAGAAAATAAGCGTCATCCGCTGACCGATGACGAACTGACCAAGATGATGGAAGAGAAAGGTTATCCTATGGCTCGCCGAACGGTGGCCAAATATCGTATGCAACTCAATATCCCTGTGGCAAGGTTGAGGAGAGAATAAAGGAGCAAGGAGTATGATAGATCATAATAAGACAGAGGCGGTACTAATTCGTATAGCCAGGTTGATATCGGCTTTTTTCTCGCCGTATTACATTGCTTTTGTAGCCTTTCTCATCTTGTTCTTGTTTTCTTATCTTCGTATAATGCCCCTGCAATACAAACTTATTGTCTTAGGTGTGGTGTATGCATTTACCATTTTGATACCTCATCTTACCATATATATATTTAGGAAAGTTAATGGCTATACCCGCGACGATATGGCTCAGCGTCGCCAGCGATATGTGCCATTGTTCTTGTATCTCATTTCCTATATCTTTTGCTTGGTCATCATGCGTCGTCTCAATATCCCTTGGTATATGAAAGGCATCATCCTGACCGCCTTGCTGATGATGGTAATCTGTCTTGTTTTCAATTTGCAATGGCGCATCAGTGAACATATGGCTGGTGCCGGAGCTACCATTGGTGGCTTAGTGGCATTTAGCATGCTTTTCGGCTATAATCCCGTGTGGTGGCTTTGTGCGCTGATTATGGTAACAGGAATAGTTGGCTCTGCCCGTATTGTTTTGGGACACCATTCTTTGGGTGAGGTATTAGTTGGTTTTGCTGTTGGTTTAACCTGTTCCTTTATGGTTTTACATCCTTTTTATAATGATTTACTTCGATTTCTGCTTTTTTAAGTGGTAAAATACTTGCAAATATTCTCACTTTATGGTATATTTGCCAAATGCTTTATTGAATAACCTAAAAACGAATGAAATGAATTTTCCTGAAAACATCAAGTACACCAGTGAACACGAATGGATCCGTGTGGATGGTGACGTTGCCTATATAGGCATTACAGACTATGCACAAGACCAGTTAGGTGACATCGTGTTTGTTGACATCCAAACAGTGGGTGAGACACTCAATGCAGGTGATGTGTTTGGCACAATCGAGGTGGTTAAGACTATTTCCGACATTTTCATGCCTGTAGGGGGTGAAGTGCTCGAACAGAATGAGGCTTTGGAAGACCAACCTGAACTTGTGAACAAAGATCCGTATGGAGAAGGATGGTTGATAAAGATAACTCCAGATCCTGCAGCTGACTTTGACTCATTACTGGATGCGGATGGATATAAAAAATTAATTAACTTATAAATATAAACATATGAAAGCATTGGTTAGTATCGTAATGGGCAGCATTAGTGACCTACCCGTAATGGAGAAAGCTGCCGATTTCCTGAACGAATTGGAGGTACCGTTCGAGATGTGCACTCTATCAGCACATCGTACACCTGCTGCTGTGGCTGAATTTGCCCTCCAGGCAAAGGGTCGTGGCATTCAGGTAATTATAGCAGGTGCAGGTATGGCTGCGGCTTTGCCAGGTGTTATCGCAGCGAACACCACGCTGCCAGTTGTAGGTGTTCCTATCAATAGTGGTCCACTGATGGGTGTTGATGCCCTTTATTCTATGGTACAGATGCCTCCTGGTGTTCCAGTAGCGGCAATGGCTGTTAACGGTGGTCAGAACGCTGCTTTGATGGCTGCTCAGATTTTGGCTTTGTCAGATGCCAAGTTGGCTGGCAAGTTGGATGAGTACAAGAAGAAGTCAGCTTCTAAGGTATCACAGGCCAATGAAGTGTTGGCAAATGTGAAGTACGATTGCAGAGTTATCTGATGGATTTATTCAATTATCAGCGCCGCAAGTCAGGCACAGTGAATGTAGGAGCCACCCCTTTGGGCGGCTCTTATCCTATACGCCTGCAGAGTATGACCAACACTTCCACCCGTGATACAGAGGGTAGTGTGGAACAGGTAAAGCGTATAGTCGAAGCTGGAGGAGAATATGTACGTCTCACCACTCAGGGTGTCGCCGAGGCAGAAAACCTTCAACACATCAATGCTGCCTTACGAAAAGATGGGTGTATGGTTCCATTGGTGGCCGATGTTCATTTTAACCCTGCAGTTGCTGATGTAGCTGCCCTCTATGCCGAGAAGGTTCGCATCAACCCTGGTAATTATGTTGATCCTGCACGAAAGTTTGAGCAACTGGAATATACCGATGAGGAATATGCCCAGGAATTACAACGCTTGCGCGATCGTTTTGTACAGTTTCTCCAAATTTGCAAGAAGCATCATACAGCTATCCGTATAGGCGTCAATCACGGTTCGTTGTCCGATCGTATTATGTCGCGATATGGTGATACCCCAGAGGGCATGGTGGAGTCGTGTATGGAATATTTGCGCATCTGTATGGAGGAACAATTTAAGGATGTCGTTATTTCCATTAAAGCTTCCAATGCTTCCGTGATGGTACGCACCGTACGTTTGTTGGTGGACGTTATGAATCGTGAGGGTATGGATTTCCCATTGCATTTGGGTGTTACAGAAGCAGGTGAGGGCGAGGATGGACGCATCAAATCAGCTTTGGGTATAGGCGCTTTGTTGGCAGATGGTTATGGCGATACCATCCGTGTTTCGCTCAGTGAGGCTCCTGAGGCAGAGATTCCTGTTGCCAGAAAGTTACGCGATTATGTAACAGCCCGTCAGCTGCATTTGCCCATTGAGTCGGAAACAGCTCTATCGTTCGACTACCTTCATCCAGTACGTCGTGAAACAAAGCCTATACGCAATATTGGAGGCGAACAAGTACCTGTTGTCATTGCGGCAAGATTTTCTGAGCCCCATACCTTTAATCCCGATTTCATGCCTGATTATGTGTATGTAGGTCGAAATCTGCCTGCTGAGAGGCGTGAAGATGTCCTATACATTGTCGATGCCGATGCTTGGACAGGCTTGCCTAATACTTATCCTGCTTATAAGAAGGAATTCTTGCCTTTCATCAGCATGAACCCAGCTTCGTTGAAGTTCCTTTTCATCACTTACCGTGACTTGAACGAAGAGGTGTTAGCTTGTTTGAAGTATCATCCTGAGGTGGTGGTCATTAGCCAGAGCAACCACATTAACCGAGTAGGAGAACAACGTGCCGTAGCGCATAAGCTAATGACAAATGATTTGCATAATCCGTTGATTTTTATCCAGCATTATGCTGAACAAGAGTTGGAAGATCTTCAAATACGGGCAGCAGCCGACATGGGTCCCCTCGTTTTCGATGGTTTCTGCGATGGCATCATGTTATATAACAATGGCCGCCTGACTGACCCTGTGGTAGATCAGACTGCTTTCAGTATCTTGCAGGCAGGGCGTTTGCGTATGGTCAAGACCGAATATATCTCATGTCCGGGTTGTGGTCGCACGCTCTACAATTTGGAAGAGACGATTGCCCGTATCAAGGCGGCAACAGCCCACCTTAAAGGACTGAAGATTGGCATTATGGGTTGCATCGTCAATGGTCCTGGTGAGATGGCTGATGCTGATTATGGTTATGTAGGTGCTGGTCGTGGCAAAGTGAGCCTCTATAAGCAAAAACAGTGCATTGAGAAGAATATTCCTGAAGAACAAGCAGTTGAACGACTCCTTCGTTTTATAGAAGACGACAGGGGCAATTGATAAACATTGGTTATAGTGTCTTCTGTTCAACTGTTTGTTGCTCGTTTTGATTAGAAACTTTTTACTCCCTCATGAGATATTTTAAAATTCCACTGAGGGAGTATTCTTTATAAGAAAGAAGGGTATTGACTTACCTTTATCTTAAAGTTCCTTAAATTTATAGCAAAAGTACATTTTTTTAGTAATTTTGCAGCAATTTTAGGTGGAGTATGCCCTTATGAGTAAGTTGTTTCATACCGATTGTTGTCCTATATGTGGCGGTAATAGTTTACATAAGGAGTTTCCTGTAGTTGATCGAATGGTGAGCCAGCAAACTTTTGATGTGTGGTGTTGCGACCATTGTGGTTTCAGGTTTACACAGGATGTGCCAGACGAACAGGAAATAGGTAAGTATTATGAATCTACCGCCTACATCTCTCATTCTGATACCGAAAAAGGGTTGATGAACAGACTTTATCATGTGGCTCGCAATATGATGCTCACGGCCAAGGCAGGTCATGTATCAAGAGCTACTGGTTTGCGCCAGGGATGCTTGTTGGATATCGGCTCGGGGACGGGTTATTTTGCGCATCTAATGACTGAATGGGGATGGTCGGTACGAGCCATTGAGAAGAGCTTACAAGCACGTAAATTTGCCCAAGACAACTTTGGCCTGATGAGTGATGATGATGAGGCTTTTGCTACCCTTGATGATAATTCATTCGATTGCATCACCCTTTGGCATGTACTGGAACACTTGCAATACCTCGATGAAATGGGCAACAATCTGCATCGTTGGCTCAAAGATGAGGGAGCTGTCTTGATAGCTGTACCCAATTATCTTTCTACTGATGCCAGCTATTATGGTGTCGATTGGGCTGCTTGGGATGTACCTCGCCATCTGTGGCATTTCAGTCCTGCTACCATGAAAATGTTTGCCGAGAAGCATGGATTCATAATTATCAAGACCATCCCGATGCCTCTCGACGGCTTTTATGTGAGTATGCTCACCGAGCAACAATTAGGCCATAAGATAAGCTTCTTGCGTGGTTTTTGGCAAGGTTTCTGTACATGGGTAAGCAGTTGGGGACATAAGGAACGAAGCAGCTCGCTGATCTACGTGTTAAAGAAGAAAGTATAAATACATGACAAAGAAAACAAGATTTTTCAATTTACAAACAGCAACGGCTACCGTTAGTACCACATTGGTACTAATTGTATTAGGTGTAGTAGTCTTCTTCGCCTTAGCAGCTCGAAGCGTGTCGGTATATGTAAAGGAGAACGTCAATTTCTCCTTACTTATCAGCGATGATATGCCCGAAACGGAGATTGCCAAACTGATTGATGACTTGAAGACGAAGCCGTTTGTAAGAAGTGCCGAATATATCTCCAAAGCGCAGGCATTAGAAGAAATGAAAGTAGAACTGAATACCGACCCAGAGGAGTTTCAGGGATACAATCCCTTTCCTGCATCAGTAAAGGTCAAATTACGCGCCAACTATGCCAATAATGATAGCATCGCCAAGATAGAGCAAGAACTGAGTACCAACATCAATATTCAAGAGGTACTTTATCAGAAGAACCTGATAGAAAGTATGAATCGCCATATTGCCCAACTGGAGCTGATGCTCATTGGTTTGGCTTTGGTTTTAGGACTCATCTCGTTTGCTCTCATCAACAATACTATCCGCCTTACGGTCTATTCGCAGCGATTTCTCATCTATACCATGAAATTGGTGGGAGCGAGTCGTTCGTTCATCCGTCGTCCTTTTATGGTCAGAAACTTCTGGATAGGCATCATGGCAAGTTTGTTGGCGAATGTTTCTTTATGGGGTGCAGCTGTTTGGTTGGTAATGAATGAGCCCCATCTTATTGAGGTTATTTCACCCGATGTGTTGCTCACCGTCAGTGGGGTAGTGTTGCTTACAGGCGTGTCCCTCACGTTGTTTTGTGCCTATTGGTCAGTCAACCGCTTCCTGAGGATGAAAGCAAGTAAATTGTATTACGTATAAAATATAATATGGATAAGAAGAATTTTGCATTTGGCAAGAACAATTTGATACTGATTGCCATTGGAATAGTGGTGGTCATTATCGGTTTTTTGCTGATGACCGGTCCCAGTACTACCATTGACCATTTTGAGTCCGACATTTTCAGTGTAAGACGTGTGAGGGTTGCCCCTGTGGTATGCCTCATCGGCTTTGTGCTGATGATCTATGCTGTAATCACCAAACCAAAGGAGGACAAGTAATGAGTTGGTTAGAAGCATTTATTTTAGGTATGATTCAGGGACTTACTGAGTACTTGCCAGTAAGTAGTAGTGGTCATTTAGCCATTGGCTCTGCTTTGTTTGGCATCCAAGGAGAAGACAACCTTACCTTCACCATTGTGGTTCATGTGGCAACAGTTCTCAGCACTTTGGTCATTCTTTGGAAAGAAGTCGATTGGATTTTCCGTGGTTTGTTTAAGTTCCAAATGAATGATGAAACCAAGTATGTCATCAATATACTCATTTCCATGATTCCCATCGGCATCGTAGGCTTGTTCTTTAAAGATAAGGTGGAGGAAATATTCGGCTCAGGCTTGTTTATAGTGGGTTTGATGTTACTCGTTACAGCTACTTTGCTGGCCTTTTCCTATTATGCCAAGCCTCGCACAAGGAAACATATCAGTATGAAGGATGCTTTCATCATTGGTTTGGCACAGGCTTGTGCCGTGTTACCCGGCTTGAGCCGTAGTGGTAGCACCATAGCTACAGGTTTGTTGTTGGGTGATAAAAAAGAGAAGTTGGCGCAATTCTCTTTCCTGATGGTTATTCCCCCCATCTTAGGTGAGGCACTTCTTGATGGCATGAAGATTGTGAAGGGAGCAGCTGAAGCAAGTGCCGATGTGTCGCTGACGGCATTGATAGTAGGCTTCCTCTCAGCTTTTATCTTTGGATGCTTGGCATGCAAGTGGATGATTGACAT
>JAGCCV010000074.1 GCA_017651505.1 Bacteroidaceae bacterium
GAGCGTAACTATCACTCGCTGAAGCTGTCACACATCTTGCGCAGGGTTGACTTGTCAAGCATCATCTTCTTCCTGGGTATCTTGATGGCTGTAGGTGTGTTGCAGGTATGCGGACATCTGTCTATGTTGGCTAACAGCCTTGACGGCATCGCCCTGTCAGAACCATATAAATATTTCACCATCGATACCATTATTGGTGTATTGTCAAGTATTGTGGATAATGTGCCTTTGGTTGCTGGTACTATGGGTATGTATGATTTCCCGATGGATCATTACTTCTGGGAGATGTTGGCTTACTGCGCTGGTACTGGTGGTAGCATCCTGATTATCGGTTCTGCTGCTGGTGTAGCTGCTATGGGTATCGAGAAGGTTGACTTTATATGGTACTTCAAGCATATCACTTGGATTGCCCTCATTGGTTACTTGGCTGGTGCCCTGTGCTATATAGGACAATATATGGTGATTCATTAATTAAATAAGGAGAGAGGGCGTGTCAACATGATGCGCCCTCTCTCTTTCATAGACTATCATACTCTTTTGAGCTTTTATATAGTACAGTTTCCTATCGAATCTTTCTCAGTACCATGGCCGTTCGAGCCGGCACGTACAACTGTAGCCAACCTTTACGCTGTTTTTTGTAAATAGGGTCGGGCATCGTGAAGTGAGTAATACTGTCATTATTGAGCCCATTGCCTCCAAAAGCTTTACTGTCTGTATTTAGTATAACCTCATAACTACCCTCTGGCACTAAGAAACCATAATCGGTAAATGAACGTGAAGGGTTGAAGTTGAATACAAATACCAAATCATCACGCTTATATGCTAATATCTGGTCTCCATCGTTGTGCCAGACTTCTTGCACCTTGGTTTTCTGAAAACGCTTTACGCTCTTGATGACGCTGAGCATGGCCTGGTCGAAGTCACCCAGATAATGATAGCACAGATTTTTGTTATCTACCAAATCCCACTGACGACGCGCATACTTGTGGCTCCATCCGTTACCCTCACGAGGGAAGTCTATCCATTCAGGATGACCAAACTCGTTGCCCATAAAGTTCAAGTAGCCTCCATTGATGGTGGAAGCGGTGAGCAAACGAATCATCTTGTGCAGGGCGATGCCACGATTCACGGTGTAATTTTCGTCTCCTTTTTGGAAATGCCAGTACATGTCGGCATCAATCAAACGGAAGATAATAGTCTTGTCGCCCACCAATGCCTGGTCATGACTCTCGGCATAGCTGATGGTCTTCTCATCTTCACGACGATTGGTCACCTCCCAGAACATGCTGCTGGGTTTCCAGTCCTCGTCAATCTTCTCCTTTATGGTCTTAATCCAATAGTCGGGTATATTCATTGCCATACGATAGTCGAAACCATAGCCGCCGTCATCAATAGGTGCTGCCAAGCCAGGCATACCTGATACTTCTTCAGCGATAGTGATAGCGTGTGGGTTTACCTGATGAATCAGGCGGTTGGCGAGTGTGAGGTAGCAGATGGCATTGTCATCCTCATGACCGTTGAAATAATCACCATAGCCCATAAATGCCTCGCCAAGGCCATGGCTATAGTAGAGCATGGAGGTCACACCATCGAATCGGAAACCGTCAAACTTGAACTCCTCTAACCAATATTTACAGTTGGAAAGCAGGAAATGTATTACGTTGTCCTTGCCATAGTCGAAACACAGTGAGTCCCAGGCAGGATGTTCATGACGATCGCCTGGATAGAAATACTGGTTAGGGTCACCAGCAAAGTTACCCAAGCCTTCTACCTCGTTCTTTACCGCATGAGAATGGACGATATCCATGATGACAGCAATACCCATTTGGTGTGCCGTGTCAATCAGCTCTTTCAGTTCGTCGGGCGTGCCAAAACGTGATGAAGGGGCGAAGAAACTGGAAACGTGATAGCCGAAGCTCCCGTAATAAGGATGCTCCTGAATGGCCATAATCTGTATGCAGTTATAGCCGTCTTTCGCCACGCGGGGCAGTACGTTGTCTTTGAACTCGCGATAGGTGCCCACCTTCTCTTCTTTCTGGCTCATGCCAACATGACATTCGTAGATGAGCAATGGGTTGATATCGGGCTTGAACTTCTTAACCTTAACCTGATAAGGCTCTGCTGGATCCCATACCTGTGCACTGAAGATTTTGGTATAGTCATCTTGCACCACACGGGTAGCCCATGCTGGGATACGTTCGCCTTCCCCTCCATTCCACTTTACCTTTAACTTGAAAAGGTCTTCATGGTGTAAGGCATCCAGTGGAAGCTTTATTTCCCAGTTGCCATCTTTCTTAGGTTGCATAGCAAATTTTGGATTCTCTTGCCAACCGTTGAAGGTGCCTATGACAAAAATCTCGGTAGCGTTAGGTGCCCATTCACGCAGCACCCAGTTCTTTTCTGTCTTGTGCAAACCAAAATAGAGGTGCCCGTCGGCAAAGTCGGCTAAGGTTTTTCTACCATTTTTCGTCAATTGCTTTTCCTTGTATAAGAAATGCTCATGTCGTCCGTTAATGGCGTCAGTATATGGCTCCAGCCACGGGTCGTTCTTAATCAAGTTCAAGGTTTCCATATTAGTATTTAATTTTAGTTATTTCTTATGAAATCATCCACAGTATAGTTCAGAAAGTCAAGGAATGGTTTCGATGTCTTAGCTAAATCTACAAGAACATCCACATAGCCGGGTTGAGTGAAGAAATCGTCATCAAGATGATGCCAAACACTGAAATCCTTGGGTTTCAGTAACTCCATATAGGGGAAATCTTTGGGGAAGCCCTTAGGGTTTACTTTCAACCTATCCTCGCCAATAGTTGGGAAGTATTTCTTGAATTTCTTGTTCTCTATGATATTACGATACTCATCTATACTGTCATAGATGGAATAGCGTATTTCCTGCAGTTGCTTAGGGGTCAGACCGTAAGTACCTCCTGCATAAAAGCTACCTTCGGGTTCCAAATGGAAATAATAGCCACAATGCAGTGATTTCTTGCCTTTGGCTGAGAGAAAGCCCCCAATGTGGGTTTTATAGGGACGCTTGTCAAGCGAGAATCGTACATCGCGATAAATGCGCCAAGTGCAATCTTTGGGTTGCAAGTGTCTGACGGATGGATCAAACTCCCCTATACGGGATATGAGGATGGTCAACAGCTTGTCAAACTCTTGTGTGGCTGCCTGGTAGAGTGTCTTATGCTCTTGAAACCATTCACGGTCATTGTGAGCGGACAGTTGTCTAAGAAAGTCAAATATCAGTTGTAAATCCATTATTATATCATTAACGAATAATTCTACTTTGATTAAATGGGTGCCACTTAAGCACTAATACGCAAAGGTAATTATTATTATTGACTACGACAAATCATTATTGTATGAAACTATTCCCCCAATGCTTTTCCTGACATCAGTATATCAACTAATGGTTTGTCTTTATAGGATTCTGTGCGTTGGTCATAGAAACCAAAGTCTCCGTCGTAGCACCAGGTAGTCCAGGCAATATCGAATTCATCGAACACGTCAATCATGTCTTTATACCATTTGTAAGCAAGGTCACGCTCTACGGGTTCATATACGCCCCATTCGCCGCAGAACAGTTGCAGACCATATTTCTTGGCTGCAGCAATGGCATCTTTGAAGTCCTCACGAATCTTGTTCTTATCCCAGTATTGAGTAAGGAAAGGCTTTAGATCTTCCTTAATTTCCTCTGGAGCAGCATCATAATCCTCCTGTGTGATGAGTATCCCAGGATAGTTTATATTCCCCTTGAACCTGCCGAGTGGTGTCCAGAAGGCTCCACGATGGGTAATGAGCATGGGGTGATAATAGTGGAAAGAGAGGATAAGGTTCTTGTCGCCTTCTGGCACACGCAAGTATTTGATAGTCTCATAGTCTTGCCAACGGTTAGAACCCACTACCAACGTGCGTTGAGGCTCCACTTCACGCAGGGCTTTATGCACCTTCTCCACCACCACGTTCCATTGCTCATGTTCGGGTGCAATAGGCTCATTCATGAACTCGTATGCCACAGAGTCGTTGCTATATCCTTTCAATACATCAGAGAGCTGGTACCACATATTGATGAGGTTCTGCTGTGATTCCTCTGAGGTGAACAAGGTGTTGTTATTGTTGTTGTCGATAAACGCATGAGAACGGATAATATGGAGGTCAACCACCACACGCAGGTGATGCTTTTCTGCCAGGTTGATGGCATTGGTCAGCAAGTCCCATGCTTCAGGCAACTTGTTGCCTTCTTCGTCCCAGAACTGCACCTCGTCAATCGGGATGCGCACAAAGTCGAACCCCAACTGTTCCAGACGCTCAAAATCGTCTTCTTGAATGTGTAACCTGCGTTGCTCGCCTGTCACCCTTGACTGCGATAACCAGTGGCTCAGATTGGTGCCACGCTTAATGTTGAAGTTATTCACACCATTTGTTTCACCACATGAAGTAAATACAGTAACTGCCATGGCAACAAATGCCATAAATGTAAAAAACTTTTTCATGGTTCTTATTATTTATCTAATCACAATTATAAAAACAATTTCAACCTAATGACTGCATGTCGTTCAGTTTCTTGTAGTAACCATTTTGTAGAAGTAACTCTTCATGCTTGCCTTGCTCCACTATCTGTCCCTCGTGCAAAACATAGATTTCATCGGCATTGCGGATGGTGCTCAGACGATGTGCGATGGCTACGGTAGTACGTGTCTTCATCAAGCGTTCCAAGGCATCTTGTACCAAACGCTCACTCTCGGTATCAAGGGCTGAAGTAGCCTCGTCAAGAATCAAGATGGGAGGGTTCTTAAGGATAGCGCGAGCAATGCTTACACGCTGACGCTGTCCGCCAGAAAGTCTTCCGCCACGGTCGCCGATGTTGGTGTAGTAACCATTCTCAGAAGCCATGATGAATTCGTGGGCATTGGCTATTCGAGCTGCTTGCTCCACCTGTTCCTGGGTAGCATTATCAACACCGAAGGCGATGTTGTTAAAGAAAGAATCGTTGAAAAGGATAGCTTCTTGGTTGACGTTGCCAATGAGCTGGCGCAGGTCATGTATGCCCAGGTCTTTGACGTTAATGCCGTCAATCAGCACTTCACCTTCTTGCACATCGTAATAACGAGGGATGAGATCTACTAAGGTAGATTTGCCTCCACCGCTCTGTCCCACCAAGGCAATGGTCTTGCCCTTCTCTATGGTAAGGTTGATGTGACGCAATACCCACTTGTCAGCATACTTGAACGATACGTCACGAAACTCAATCTGATGCAGAAAATCGCTGATATGCACAGGATGTTCGGCCTCATGAATATTGTTTTCCGCCATAAGGATCTTATCTACACGCTCCATTGACGCCATACCTTTAGGTATATTGTAGCTGGCACGCGAGAACTCTTTGAGAGGATTGATGATGCTGTAGAGAATCACCAAGTAATAAACAAATGTGGAACCGTCAAGTACTTGTTGGTTCAATACCAGAATACCACCAAACCATAGTACGATGATAATCATCAATGTGCCCAAGAATTCACTCATGGGGTGTGCCAATGCCTGGCGGATGTTGACACGCATAATGTGGTCACGATAGCTTGAGTTAACCTTATCGAATTTCCGATTCATTTTTTCTTCAGCTATAAATGCCTTGATGATACGCAAACCGCCCAGGGTTTCCTCCACGATGCTCATGGTGTCGCTCCATAGAGTTTGTGCCTTGATGCTCTTCGCTTTCAGCTTCTTGCCGACAAACCCCATGAACCAGCCGAAGACAGGAACAAATACCAGCGTGAAGAGGGTGAGTTGCCAAGATACCACTAGCAAGGCGGCAAAGTAGGAAACGATGAGTATGGGATTCTTAAAGAGCATGTCGAGACTTGCCATAATTGAATTCTCTATCTCCTGAACATCACCACTCATGCGGGCGATAATGTCGCCCTTGCGCTCCTCGCTGAAAAAGCCTAATGGTAGGGTGTTTATCTTTTGGTACAGCTGATTTCGGATATCTCTTACCACACCCGTTCGTATCGGCACGATTGTAGCAGAGGAAAGAAAGTAGGCACCTGTCTTGAGGAAGGTGGCAAATGCAAGAAACAGCCCTATCACCAACATGGTGGTGGTAGCTCCCCAGCTCATTATCATCTCTTGTACCAAATGGTTGGCATTGTTGCTCACTACCTCGCTTATGTTGCCCAATGTCATTTCGCTCCAGGGAATCCACATCACTGGCTCTACCACCTTCTCTGTCTGGAACAGGATATTCAGGATAGGGATGATGGCCATGAATGAGAAAATGTTGAGCAAGGCACTGAGAATGTTGAACAACACGGTCAGTACCAAGTATTTCTTATAGGGTGGTACGAAACGTTTAAGTACCCTTATTAAATCTTTCATTTTCTTCCTTATATTATTTATATAGGTCGTTAACTCCAAAAAAGCCGTATTAGGTTATATCACCCGTTAAATCTTGTCATATCCTTTTGTAAATTTAATCCAGTAATATTTCAGCGGATTGCTGTATTTTAGCTGCTTCCATGGCCGACTGCTATGGGGACGATGCCAAACTGGCAAGTTGCCGAATATATAGTTGTGAAATCCATGTTTCAGAGCTTCATGTGAGATGGTCACATCATACCAGTTTTTGGAAGGATCCAATTCTTTAAAGCTATATGTTCTTAAGAAGTCATATGTAAGCAATGAACAGCAAAAGCTGCAATGCTTTTTGGTGCGAATCACCTGATCTCCGATGTCATGAAAATGTTGATAAGGATAGTTGACATTCCCTTGCTCATCTACGGTTACCGATGCCGCGATGCCACATTGAGGAAGTTTTGTCGCTTCATTGAGCTTTTGCAAGGTGTCTTTTTTTACTACAACGTCGCTTTCCACTATCAGCAGGTCAGCCTTCTCTGCAAGCGCTTCCTGTTGTGCGTGTTGTAATACTAATAAATAATTAGGAGAAGGATGGTTGGTCAAGTCAGAAAGATTTATCAACCTGAATCCCATCGACTTTGATGCCTTTTCTAAAAGAAGGGTGTTTTCGGAAGTGCTGAAATCATTGTAAACCGTATAATTATATGGTATGTTCAGTTCCGACTCTACAACAGACTTGATAGTCTGCTTGGTTAGTTCTATTGAGTCCTTTACAGGTGTTATTACATGCAACTTATCCATAAATAAGATATCTGTTCTACAATAAAGATAATAATCGTTCGATAACCTTTGGATAGTATTCGTACTCCAAGGCATGCACTCGTGTAGCTAACTTGTCAACAGTGTCGTCAGGCTTTACCTCACAGCGGTATTGCGCCACAATCTGTCCTGAATCATATACCTCGCTGGTGTAATGGATGGTGATGCCACTCTCTTTATCACCACAACGCAAAACGTCTTCGTGTACGCGGTCGCCATACATGCCTTTTCCTCCATGCAAGGGTAACAGCGATGGGTGGATGTTCACCATGCGTTGCGGATAGGCTTGCAAAATAAGATTTGGCACTTTCGCCAAGAATCCTGCTAATACCACAAAACCCACTTGATAGGCTTGTAGTAGATGCAGTATAGCCTCGCCATCCTGCCAGAACTCTTTTGAGAAATAGGCACATGGGATACCTAAGTTACGGGCCCTTTGCAAAGCATTTGCTTTTTGACTGTTAGTCAAAACCAATGACACGTTTACAGTGGGATGAGCCATGAAATAACGTGCTATGTTCTCTGCGTTACTGCCATTGCCTGATGCGAGAATAGCTATGTTTGTTGTCATAAAAACTTCTTTTTTGGTGCACATAAACCTTAATAATGTGCAAAAAAATGCATTTAATTAGTCAAATATTTGTTTGGTTAAAGAAAAATTAATTCCTTTGCATCGCAAAAATAGTTTAAAGTAGGAACAAAAGCAAGTAAGTGCATGAGTTTTTCTATAAACGTTAAGTTTTGCTACTACTATAGAAGATTATTATTTACTAATTAAAAACTAAAAGTTATGACAACAGAAGAAATTTCTGCAAAAGTTTATGCAATCATCACTGACAAGTTGGGCGTTGAGCCTTCAGAAATCACTAACGAAGCAAGCTTTACTAATGACCTTGGTGCTGATTCACTGGACACTGTTGAGTTGATTATGGAGTTTGAGAAGGTTTTCGAGTTGCAGATTCCTGACGAGAAAGCTGAAACCATCCAGACTGTAGGCGACGCTATTTCTTATATTGAAGCTAACCTCCAATAATCCATTATAGCTGATATATGGAGTTAAAAAGAGTCGTAGTAACTGGTCTTGGAATACTTTCTCCTCTCGGCAATTCTGTTGAAGAAACTTGGAAGAACCTTTTGAAAGGTGAAAGTGGTGCAGGGCCAATTACTCGTTTTGATGCATCTCTTTTCAAAACACAAATTGCTTGCGAGGTAAAAGGCTTTGATCCTGCTCAATACATCGACCGTAAAGAGGCTCGCAAGATGGACATCTATACACAGTTTGCTGTGGCCGTGGCTAAGCAAGCTGTGGCTGATGCTGCCATTGATCTTGAAGGCGAAGACCTTACCCGTATTGGCGTGGTGTTTGGAGCTGGAATCGGTGGTATCCGCACTTTTGAAGATGAAATAGGCTATTATTATCAGCATCAGGACATGGGTCCTAAATTCAATCCTTTCTTCATCCCCAAGATGATCTCGGATATTGCAGCCGGTCAGATTTCTATTCTCTTCGGATTCCATGGTCCTAACTATTCTGTGGCTTCTGCCTGTGCTACCTCTACCAATGCTATTGCCGATGCCTTTAACCTGATTCGTTTGGGCAAGGCCAACATCATGGTTACAGGTGGTTCCGAGGCAGCTATCACGGCCGGCGGAGTAGGTGGCTTTAACGCCATGCACGCTTTAACAACACGAAATGATTCTCCAAAGACAGCCTCACGCCCCTTCAGTGCAAGTCGCGATGGTTTTATCATGGGTGAAGGTGCTGGTTGCCTGATTCTTGAGGAGTTGGAGCATGCCAAGGCGAGAGGAGCAAAAATCTATGCTGAAGTAATAGGTGAGGGTATGTCTGCCGACGCTTACCATCTGACAGCTTCTCATCCTGAAGGTTTGGGTGCTATCTTAGTGATGCGCAATGCACTGGAAGATGCCGGTATTAAGCCTGAAGATATTGACTACATCAATGTACACGGAACATCTACCCCTGTGGGAGATGTCTCTGAAGTGAAGGCTATCAAAGAGGTGTTTGGTGAACATGCTTACAAGTTGAACATCAGTTCAACCAAGTCAATGACTGGTCATATGTTGGGGGCTGCTGGTGTAGCTGAAGCCATCTTTAGTATCTTGGCTGTAGTGAACGATATCGTGCCACCTACCATAAATCACGAGGATGGTGATGAAGACGAGAACATTGATTATAACTTGAACTTTACGTTCAATAATGCGCAGAAACGCACCGTGAATGTTGCCTTGTCCAATACTTTTGGATTTGGAGGTCACAATGCGTGTCTTATTGTCAAGAAATATGCAAAGTAAGTTTTCTTACTTGCTGCAACAGACATTTTGGAAGGTAAGGCTCCTTTTCAAGCATGATAGGGAGGCTTACCTTTCATTATATCATAATCTGGGCATTATGGCCAACGTCATCCAGTATTATCAGGTAGCGCTGAGCCACAAATCTATGTCTATAATGGATGATAATGGTCGTAAACTCAACAATGAACGACTTGAATTCTTAGGCGATGCTGTACTCGGCATGGCAACGGCTGATTATTTGTTTGTCCATTACAAGGATGCCCCTGAAAGTATGCTTACCACAACTCGCACCAAGATAGTGAACCGAGAATATCTGAATAAAATAGCAGTCGAGATGCATATTGACCAACTTATGAGGAAAGAGAGAACTGTTGTGACTCCCAAGAACAATTTGTATGGCAATACATTAGAAGCCATCATTGGCGCGATTTATTTGGATAAAGGTTACAGGGCAAGTGCTCAGTTCGTGGAAAAATGGCTCATCAAAACGCCTGAATACATGGATAAGATTATCCATACAGAAACCAACTATAAGGCAAGACTATTGGAATGGTGTCAGAAGAACAAGAAGCCCATACAATTTCAACTCGTCTCTGAAACAAAAAACGAGAATGGCCACGTCCTGTTTGAAATGGAAGTTTATGTCGATTATATATTGTGTGGACATGGCAAAGGCCGATCCAAGAAAGAAGCTGGACAACATGCCTGTAAGAATGCATTACTCCATCTCGATGACTATCATCAGCCGAAGCAAACGCCTATCTTACGTCCTTCTACTACTAAATCGTCTTGACTGGAGACACATTTTTGCTTCCCTGCTACATCCCTGATGTCTATTGAAGTAATCTTAGCACCTCGCAAAGCTACCATTCGTCCGTATTGCTGGTTGGCTATCAACTCAACTGCATGTCCTCCCATACGGGTGGCTAAGTTGCGGTCAAATGAGGTAGGACTTCCGCCGCGCTGGATGTAGCCTAATACGGTCTGGCGTGTTTCAATACCAGTCTCATACTCAATTTCCTCAGCAATGAACTCGCCTGCGTGTTTACGGGGATTTGTAGTTTGAATACCCTCCGCCACTACTACAATAGAATAATACTTGCCTTTTTTGATGCGGTCAATCAGCGCATTGCCCACATTTGTGATGTTGTAGGGAATCTCTGGAAGCAGTATAACATCACCACCGCCAGCCATGCCTGAATACAAAGCAATCCATCCAGAACGATGTCCCATCACCTCAATCACCATCACACGTTTATGAGAACTGGCAGTGGAATGCAGACGGTCGATGGCATCCGTCGCAACGCTGACAGCAGAATCAAAGCCAAAGGTCGTGTCTGTTCCCCATACATCATTGTCGATGGTCTTGGGAATGGCCACCACATTGATGCCCAGTTCCATCATCTTAGCAGCAGTGTCCATGGTGCCGTTACCGCCAATGCACACTACACAGTCGAGCCTCAGGTCTTGTACGTTCTTTTTTAGCAATGTAGGCTTGTCAGCATCGGGCATGACACCGCCTCGCTTGAAAGGCTGTTCACGAGAAGACCCCAATATGGTACCATACTGGCTTAACAACCCCGACAAGGCATTCTCATCAATAATCTCCACTTCCTTGGTCAGCAGCCCTTCAAAACCACTGTGAATACCTATAACCTCCATACCATAATGACTGATGGCACTTTTGCATACTCCACGAATGGCCGCATTGATGCCAGGACAATCTCCGCCCGATGTTAATACTCCTATTCTCATAGCATTATCTCCCTTTTTTATTGAACGAACAGCCAAAAATACTTTATTCAGTGCGTAAAGTTAGAAAAAAAACTTAAAAAAGATAGAGATGCCAATATAAAAGATTAATTTTGCACATTATTTATGATGATAGCTTATAAATGGATTTCATTACACGAATAGCAAACAACGTTTATTTCGCTCCTCGGTTCCATAGAATAGAGCGTTATGTTACGCATGCAACCGAGATTCAGGAGCAGGTCTTCAAGCGTCTTATAGCCAAGGCTGCTCCTACAGAATGGGGCAAGAAATACGACTATGCTTCCATTAAAGATTACGCTCAGTTCTGCAGACGCGTACCAATACAAACCTACGAAGAGGTAAAGCCATGGGTAGAGAGAATACGTCAGGGCGAACAAAACCTGCTTTGGCCAGGTAATACCGTGTGGTTTGCCAAGTCATCTGGTACTACCAATGACAAGAGCAAGTTTATTCCCGTGACCAGCGATTCCATACAAGATACACATTATCGTGGTGGTAAGGATGCGGTTGCCCTTTACCTGCATATTAACCCCAAAAGTCATTTCTCCACAGGTAAGAGCTTGGTGTTAGGAGGCAGTCATGCTCCCAATTTGAACACCAATCATAGTCTGGTGGGCGACTTGAGTGCCATCCTTATTGAGAATATGCCCGCTATGGGTATGTATCTGCGTGTGCCCAGTAAACAGACCGCCTTGATGGAACATTTTGAGCCCAAGATGGAAGCAATTGCCCGTGAGACCGTTGGCGAGAATGTGGTGAGTTTGTCGGGGGTTCCCTCGTGGATGCTGGTACTTATCAAGCACATCTTGGCAAAGACAGGTAAGAAGACATTGGAGCAAGTATGGCCCAACTTGGAGGTGTTCTTCCACGGAGGTGTGGCTTTCACTCCTTATCGTGAGCAGTACAAGCAGTTGATCCAGAAGTCAGGCATGCTATATGTAGAAACTTACAACGCTTCTGAGGGTTACTTCGCTACGCAGAACGACTTGACCGATTCAGCCATGTTGCTGATGATAGACTATGGCGTGTTCTTCGAGTTCATCCCTATGGAAGAGTTGGGTAAGGAGAACCCCAAGGTTGTTCCTTTGTGGGATGTGAAGCTGAATAAGAACTATGCAATGGTCATTTCCACTTCTGCGGGTTTGTGGCGTTATATGATTGGCGATACTGTGAAGTTCACCAGTAAGAATCCCTACAAGATTGTAATTACGGGACGTACCAAGCATTTCATCAATGCCTTTGGCGAGGAGTTGATTGTGGATAATGCGGAGAAAGGCTTGGCTAAGGCTTGTGCGGCTACAGGTGCCTTGATTACCGACTATACTGCAGCTCCTGTCTTTATGGACGAGAACGCCAAGTGTCGCCACCAGTGGCTCATCGAGTTTGCCAAGATGCCCAATAACCTGGATCATTTTGCCAAGATTCTTGACAACACATTGCAAGAAATCAACTCTGATTACGAAGCGAAGCGCCAGAATAACCTGGCATTGCAACAATTGGAGATTATTGTGGCACGCAAGGGATTGTTCAACGACTGGCTTGACAGGAAAGGCAAACTGGGCGGTCAGCATAAGATTCCTCGTTTGAGCAATACGCGTACTTATATAGAAGATATGTTAATCTTAAACCGATAAGCATTAATGGTTATGAGAAATTTGGTAATATACAACACACTTAGCAGACAGAAAGAAAGATTCACACCGCTACACGCCCCTCATGTGGGCATGTATGTTTGCGGTCCTACCGTATATGGTGACCCACACTTGGGCCATGCGCGTCCAGCCATCACGTTCGATATTTTGTTCCGATACCTCAAGCACATTGGCTATAAGGTGCGCTATGTGAGGAACATCACCGATGTGGGGCATCTGGAACACGATGCTGATGAAGGCGAGGACAAGATTGCTAAGAAAGCACGATTGGAGCAACTGGAGCCTATGGAGGTAGCGCAGTTCTACATCAACCGCTACCACCATGCTATGGATGCACTGAACGTATTGCCACCGAGCATTGAGCCACATGCTTCAGGTCACATTATCGAACAAATAGAGTTGGTAAAGCAGATTCTTGACCATGGTTATGCTTATGTGAGCGATGGTTCGGTCTATTTCGATGTCCCTAAGTACAACCAGGAGCATCATTATGGCAAGTTATCCGGCCGTAACTTGACGGATGTCATCAATACCTCTCGCGAACTTGACGGGCAAGACGAAAAACACAACCCTGTGGATTTCGCATTATGGAAGAAAGCACAACCCGAGCACATCATGCGCTGGCCATCACCTTGGAGCGACGGCTTCCCTGGCTGGCACTGCGAATGCACGGCTATGGGAAAGAAATATTTAGGTTCCCATTTCGATATTCATGGAGGTGGCATGGATCTGGTGTTCCCACACCATGAGTGCGAGATAGCACAAAGTGTGGCATCTCAGGGTGATGATATGGTACACTACTGGATGCACAACAATATGATTACCATCAATGGGCAGAAGATGGGTAAAAGTTTAGGCAATTTCATTACATTGTTTGAGTTCTTCGATGGAAGTAACAAAAACTTGGATAAGGCCTATAGCCCAATGACCATTCGTTTCTTCATTTTGCAGGCACACTATCGTAGTACGGTAGATTTCAGCAACGATGCTTTGCAAGCTGCAGAGAAAGGCTTGGAAAGACTGATGGATGCAGTTCAGGCATTGGATAAGATTCAACCATCGACTACCTCCAGTGTGCAGTTGGCCGACCTCGGTGAAAAGTGTTACGATGCGATGGACGACGACTTGAATACACCTATCGTTATTGCCCATCTGTTTGATGCCGCTCGCACCATCAACTCATTGGCAGATGGCAAGGCAACCATCACGTCAGAGGACCTTACTGCATTGAAGGAAACCTTCCATACTTTCTGCTTCGACATTTTGGGTTTACAAGCAGACCATGCTTCTAATGCTGGACGTGAAGAAGCATTCGCTGGAGCTGTAAACCTGCTGCTGGCCGAACGCCAGGAAGCCAAAGCCAACAAAGACTGGGCTAAATCTGATAAGATTCGCAATGATCTGGCTGCTTTGGGCTTTGAGATCAAGGATGGCAAGAATGGTGCCGAATGGAAACTCAATAAGTAAATTGGCATGAAACAATATAGAACAATCAACAATATAGTAGGGTGGTTGGTATTTGCTATTGCTGCCATCGTCTATTGCATGACAATTGAACCTACCGCAAGTTTCTGGGATTGCCCTGAGTTTATCACTACAGGCTATAAGTTAGAGGTAGGACATCCACCTGGCGCCCCCTTCTTCATGTTGGTGGCTAATCTCTTCTCTCAGTTCGCGACCGACACCACCCAGGTGGCAAAGATGGTGAACTATATGAGTGCCTTGATGAGTGCTGGCTGTATCCTCTTTTTATTCTGGACCATCACCCACTTGGTACGAAAGCTGGTGACTGTTGAGGAGGACTCATTTACTCTTACCCAGCTTATCACCATCATGGGCAGTGGCACTGTTGGCGCTTTGGTCTATACCTTCAGCGATACCTTCTGGTTCAGTGCGGTCGAGGGCGAAGTCTATGCCTTCTCCTCCTTGTTTACTGCCGTCGTATTCTGGCTGATTCTGAAATGGGAGGATGTGGCCGACCAGCCCCATAGTGACCGGTGGTTGATATTGATTGCCTATCTCACAGGCCTGAGCATCGGTGTTCACCTGCTGAACTTGCTCTGCTTGCCTGCTATCGTGCTGGTTTATTATTACAAGCGGGTGCCTAATGCTAATACCAAAGGTTCTTTGTTGGCGTTGTTTGCCTCTGCCGTACTGGTGGCTGTGGTGCTCTATGGCATTGTGCCTGGCATCGTAAAGGTGGGAGGCTGGTTCGAGTTGCTGTTTGTCAACGACCTTGGCATGTCGTTCAACACTGGTGTCATCGTTTATATCCTCGTGGCTTCTGCTGCCATCATCTGGGCGGTATATGAGAGCTTTGTGGACAAGAACGAGAACCGTATGATGTGGAGCTTTATCCTCACCGTAGGCCTGCTGGGTATTCCGTTCTATGGACATGGCACAACTTCCATCGTTATCGGTGTCATTGTACTGGGCTTGTTGTGGCTCTACCTGCGTCCTGCCACGCAACGCAGCATCAGTCCTAACTGGAAGGTTTCTGCCCGGGTGCTCAATACCACTATGCTGAGCATCATGATGATTGTGATTGGCTATTCTTCTTATGCTCTGATTGTAATCCGCTCTACTGCCAATACACCTATGGACCAAAACTCACCCGAGGATATCTTTACCCTGGGTGAATACTTGGGACGTGAGCAATATGGTACTCGTCCGTTGTTCTATGGTCCTACTTTCGCATCCAAGGTAGCCTTTCAGGAAAAGGATGGTTATTGCGAGCCTGTGCTGGCTGATGAGCAGATGAAATGGATACGCAAGGAAAAGAACAATGCGAATGAACCCGACAGCTATATACAAGTTGAGGGTCGCATAGAATATAAGTATGCCCAGAATATGTTCTTCCCGCGCATGTATAGTTCTTCTATGAACCATCCACAGCTCTACAAGGCCTGGATGGATATCAAGGGGCACGATGTAGCCTATAGCCAGTGTGGTGAGATGCAGATGGTGAATATCCCTACTATGTGGGAGAATATTCAGTTCTTCTTCTCTTATCAAGTCAACTGGATGTACTGGCGCTACTTCATGTGGAACTTCGTGGGTCGTCAGAACGACCTGCAGGGCAATGGTGAATTGGAACATGGTAACTGGCTTTCTGGCATCACTTGGTTAGATAACTTGATGTTGGGTAATCAAGAGTTGCTGCCCGATGAGTTGAGAGAAAATAAGGGACACAATGTATATTATGCCCTGCCGCTGCTGTTAGGTCTGATAGGCCTACTGTGGCAAGCCTATAAGGGACAGAAGGGTATCCAGCAGTTCTGGGTGGTGTTCTTCCTGTTCTTTATGACAGGACTTGCCATTGTGCTCTACCTGAACCAAACACCTGGTCAGCCTCGTGAGCGCGACTATGCCTATGCTGGTTCGTTCTATGCATTCTCTATATGGGTAGGTATGGGTGTGGCAGGTTTGATAAGCCTGATCAGCGGGTTCTTTACCAAACCCGTTAAGACGGTGGAGAATGGTCAGGAGGTTTATACCATACCTGAGCCCAATAATGTGGCGCTGGCAGCCATTGTAGCTGTCATCTGCTTGTTGGTACCCGTACAAATGGCATCGCAGACTTGGGATGACCACGATCGTAGCGACCGTTACATGACGCGCGATTTTGGACAGAACTACCTGATGACATTGCAGGAAACAGGAAATCCAATTATCTATACCAACGGCGACAACGATACTTTCCCGTTATGGTACAACCAGGAGACTGAAGGTTTCCGTACTGATGCCCGTACTTGTAACCTGAGTTACTTGCAGACCGACTGGTATATCGACCAGATGAAACGTCCGTCTTACTTGTCTCCATCGCTGCCCATCACCTGGGATAGGACTGAATATGTGGAAGGTACCAATGAGTATGTGGTGATTCAGCCGGAATACAAGAAGAGCATCGACGAGTTGTATGCTACTGCCCGCCGCGATGCGTTGAATGGCAACACCGAATCGTTGGTGAATGTTGAACGTGAGTTTGGCGACAACCCCTACGAGTTGAAGAATATCCTCAAATACTGGGTGCGTGGCAAACATAGCGACTTGCATGTGATTCCTACCGACAGCATTGTATTGAAGGTAGATAAGGAAGCGGTGCGCCGTAGTGGCATGATGATTCCCGGCGATAGCATTCCTGACTATATGCACATATCGCTCAAGGGACAGCGTGCCCTCTATAAGAAGGACCTGATGAAGCTGGAGATGCTGGCTGAAGCCAACTGGGAGCGTCCTATCTATATTGCTGTAAGTGTGGGTAGCGACGAGCACTTGGGCATGTCCGACTATTTCGTGCTGGAAGGTCTTGCTTACCGCTTCACGCCATTCAATAGCAAGCAGACGGGTGTGAGCATTGATACCGAGAAGATGTTCGACAATATGATGCATAAGTTCAAGTTTGGCAACATCAGCAAGCCTGGCATCTATATTGACGAGAACGCCGCACGCATGTGCTACACTCACCGCCGTATGTTCGCCATGCTCATCGAGCAACTGATGAAGGAGGGCAAGCACGATATGGCCAAGGAGGCGCTCGACTATGCTGAGCAGATGATTCCTAACTATAATGTGGCATGGGACTACCAAAATGGTGCGGTGGATATGGCTTCTGCTTATTATGAGTTAGGTGAGGAAGAAACGGCTGAAAAGATGATGTCCACTATGGCTGAGAAAGAGATTCAGTATATGACTTATTATCTTAGTTTGGATGATATGCGTTTGGATATTTCTGCTGGTGAGTTTGAATATCATACAGCTGTTCTTGATCGTATTATTTCCGTCATGGAGAAATATGAGTCACCTCTGGTGGATGATCTGAACGACACATTAAACGAACTGTTTGGAATCTATAAACAACGCATGGGTGACTGATGTTTATTGAGCAGCCCAACATATTCATGAAGAAGATGTATCCATCTGCACTTTGGCGAATGGATCCTGAAGATAGAGCGGTTTACCTGACTTTCGATGACGGACCTATTCCCGAAGTGACACCTTGGGTACTCGATAAACTCGACCAATTCAACGTAAAGGCTACTTTCTTCATGGTAGGTGATAATGTACGCAAACACCCCGATATCTTCCGTATGGTGGTAGAGCGAGGTCATGGCATTGGCAACCATACCATGCACCATATTAAGATTTTCGACCGCAACTCCCTGCGCTATATGGATGATGTGCGTGAGGCAGACCAAATCATCATTGGTAATCTTCCCGGCAAGGAGCATTTTTCTTTGTCGCCCAATGGCAAGCAGATACGCTTGTTTCGTCCTCCTCATGGTTTTATGAACCATTATCAGTACGAAAGGGTCAAGTGGGCAGGCTACAAGATTGTGATGTGGGACTTGGTGACTCGTGACTATAGCTATAAGCTACGTCCTCCCCAGGTACTTTCCAACGTACTTCGCTATACCCGCAATGGAAGCATCATTACTTTCCACGACAGTTTGCGCTCATGGAATGGTGGTAATCTGCAATATGCCCTCTCTCATGCTCTTTGGTTCCTCAAAGAAGAAGGCTATCAGTTCAAGTTGCTGTGATAGTATTCACGTTCCAAACTCCCCTTAGAAATCGAAGGTGATGTGAAGACGTTTATGCCATGGCGTATGTCGTAACTTTCAGCATTCTTCCAGCTCCGCATAGAATTCACTGACCTCCTTTTTCATTCCCTCCATACTGGCTTTATAGCACCCGCCTGTTCGAGTACCAGCGCGTCGCTATTGGGTTGTCGTGAAAGCAAGGGTATTGCGATGGACAGCCTCTAATTCGCTGAGCATCTGTAGGGAACCGAATATTGATGCCAGAGAGAAAATTTAAGTGATTATTTTGTTTTTAATTTAAGATAAACTACTTTTGTGGAATAGTTGAATCTTAAAACCAAGTACTATGGATAAACATAAAATACCTCAGCGCCTGCAGTCACTCGATGCACTTAGAGGCTTCGATATGTTCTTCATTATGGGAGGTGCTACCTTGATTGCAGCCATAGCCACATTTTGGCCCAACGATTTTACTCAATGGTTGGCTACGCAGATGGATCATGTGGAATGGAACGGACTGGCACATCATGACACCATCTTCCCCTTGTTCCTCTTCATTGCTGGTATCTCGTTCCCCTTCTCGTTGGAAAAACAACGTTTCCAGGGCAAGACTGAGGGGGAGATTTATAAGAAAATCATTCGTCGAGGTTTGACGTTGGTACTCTTGGGTATTATCTATAATGGATTTCTTGGTCACTGGGACTTCGTCAATGCGCGCTATGCCAGCGTGTTGGCACGCATCGGTTTGGCTTGGATGTTTGGTGCACTCATCTTCATGAATACCAAATGGAAGGCCAGAGCTATCATTGTGGCAGTGATATTGGTGGGCTACTGGCTGGTATCTGCTTTCGTGGGAGCCCCCGACCATCCTGGTGCCGACCCATTGACACGCGAGGGGTGTCTGGCTGGCTATATTGACCGTATCCTCTTGCCTGGTAAGATTTACTATGGTGACTACGACCCAGAGGGAATCTTCAGTACCATCCCCGCTATTGCTACTGCCTTGCTGGGTATGTTTACGGGTGAATGGATAAAATATGATAAAGAAGGACTGACACCTGAAAAGAAAGCATTATATTTGGTATATGCAGGCATCGCCCTCTTGGTGATTGGCTTGATTTGGAATACTTTCTATCCTGCTAACAAGATGTTATGGTCAAGTACTTTCGTGGTTTTGGTTGCTGCTTATTCTGTGTTGATGTTTGCCTTGTTCTACTATATCATAGATGTGAAAAACCATCGTGGATGGATTTTGTTCTTCATCGTGATAGGCATGAACTCTATCACCATATATTTAGCACAACATTTTATCAACTTCCAATACATCTCTAATCGAGTGTTTGGCGGGTTGATTGGCATGACACCTGAGACACTGCAACCATTCCTCCATGCGGCAGGCTATGTGGCTATGTGCTGGCTGTTTCTTTACTTCCTCTATAAGAAGAAGGTATTCTTGAAGGTATAGTTATAGATTATTTTGAGGTTGCAAGAAAAAGTATTATTTTTGCAACCTCATTTTTTATAGACGCATTTATGAACAACGAGATAGCAAGAAGACGCACGTTTGCGATAGTGGCACATCCTGATGCCGGTAAGACTTCATTGACAGAGAAACTGCTGCTGTTTGGCGGACAGATTCAGGTGGCTGGTGCCGTAAAGAGCAACAAGATACGCAAGACAGCTACCTCCGACTGGATGGATATCGAGAAGCAACGTGGTATCTCGGTTACCACCTCTGTGTTGGAATTTGACTATCACGACTATAAGATAAATATCCTTGATACTCCTGGTCACCAGGACTTTGCCGAGGATACCTATCGCACCTTGACGGCTGTGGATAGTGTGATTATTGTAATTGATGCCGCCAAAGGTGTGGAGACACAGACTTTGAAGCTGATGGAGGTATGTCGCATGAGGAATACGCCTGTGATTATCTTCGTCAACAAGATGGATCGTGAGGGCAAGGATCCGTTCGACTTGTTGGATGAGCTGGAAGAACAGCTGGAAATCAGCGTGCGTCCACTTTCGTGGCCTATTGATATGGGTCAGCGTTTCAAAGGTGTGTATAACATCTATGAGCAGAAGCTCAACCTGTTTCAACCATCAAAGCAGGTGGTGACCGAAAAGGTGGAGGTGGACATTAACACCCAGGAGTTGGAGACCCATATCGGAGAAAAGTTAGCTGAACAGCTGCGCAATGACTTGGAACTGATAGCTGGAGTATATCCTGATTTTGACCGTCAGCAGTATTTGGACGGCAAACTGGCTCCTGTGTTCTTTGGCTCAGCTTTGAATAACTTTGGTGTACAGGAATTGTTAGATTGCTTCGTAGAGATAGCCCCTTGCCCACGTCCTGTAGTAGCAACCGAGCGTGAGGTAAATCCGGAAGAACCTAAGTTTACGGGCTTTGTGTTTAAGATTACTGCCAACATCGACCCTAACCACCGTTCTTGTATCGCTTTCTGCAAGGTGTGCTCTGGTAAGTTCGAACGCAACACCCCTTATTATCATGTGCGCCACGACAAGACCATGCGTTTCACTTCACCCGTTCAGTTTATGGCACAGCGCAAGAGCACGGTGGATGAGGCTTGGGCAGGCGATATCATCGGCTTGCCCGATAATGGCATCTTCAAGATAGGCGACACGCTGACCGAGGGAGAAAAACTGCATTTCCGTGGATTACCAAGTTTCTCGCCGGAAATGTTTAAGTATATCGAGAATGCCGACCCAATGAAGCAGAAACAACTGGCAAAAGGCATTGACCAGCTGATGGATGAGGGTGTGGCACAGCTGTTCGTCAACCAGTTCAACGGACGCAAGATTATTGGTACGGTAGGTCAGTTGCAGTTTGAAGTCATTCAATATCGTTTACTCAACGAGTACAACGCCAGTTGCCGTTGGGAACCTGTACATCTGTACAAGGCTTGTTGGATTGAGAGTGATGATGAGGCAGAACTGCAAGACTTCATGAAACGCAAGTATCAGTATATGGCGAAAGACCGTGAGGGTAGGGATGTCTATCTGGCAGACAGCTCATACGTATTGTCTATGGCGCAACAGGACTTCAAGCATATCCGTTTCCATTTCACTTCTGAATTTTAGGAATAGAAATACAGGCAAAGTTTGTTCAACCACCGCCAGCGGAACTGAAACCAACGGCGAGTGCTGATTTGCTCCCCTCCAAAGCGAAGTACGAAATCACGATAGCCATGTTTGCGGAAAGGGGTGCCTACATCCATGAATTCCAAGTGTTTGTAACCTCCTGCTTTAGCATCTTTCAATGCTTGCCATATGGCCATCACGCTGGGGTATTGGCGCAGGTGCGACTTGCTCATGCCACCCGAGAACCATACAAAAGCAGTGTCACCTGAGTAGATGCAGACACAACCACCAATAATCTTTTGCTGGTGTCTTACGATGAAAATCTTGAAGCGTTGCCATGATTCACCGATATTCACATTCTTAATACCCTGCTGAATCTGCTCGAAGAATTCAATGGCAGGAAAGTGCTTCCTGATTTTTGAGAGGTAATTGAGCTTCAGCATGTGGGCAAACTCCTGGATATCTTCCTCTGTTTGTGTGGTGCCTACCACTGCCCCGTTCTTGAGTGCTTGCTTTACCTGTCTTCTGCGTGACGAATTGAACGCTTGCTCCACATCTTGGTTGCCGGTATCGTTGAAGGTGTTCCGTACTCTTAGCCAATTGACGGGAAAGAAACTGTTTTGTTTGAAGGAGGCATAGCCACTGAGTGGGGTAGGCAGGTTTCTTACTTCCATGATGAAACAATCTAAACGATGGGC
>JAGCCV010000075.1 GCA_017651505.1 Bacteroidaceae bacterium
CCTGATAAGCAAAAGTCGGAGGTAGAGCTGCTTAGAGAGTATTAGAGGAACAGAAGCTTTGAATCAGAATTCAGAATATAAGAATATAATGTGAGAGGTTAGAGGAATACACTAAAACCAATAATGTCGACAAGAATAAAAACATTATCAATATAGTAATATGAAGATAAAGAAACGAAAAATCAAGTATGCAGCTATATTTTTCATCTGCTGGTTTGCCTTTTGGGTCATCCTGGTTGATGGAGTTCTGAAATTTCAAACATTGGTGGACTATTTCGGGTCATACGCATTTGTGGAGAGTTCGCTATTGCTGTTGGTCATTCTGCCTACATTGGCAGTTTATAAATTAACAAAAGAATCAAAAGGCGAATATAAACGTTATAGATATTCATTAATATTTGTAGTATGCTAAAACGTGAACTTTATTTTGCTATTCTCTCGTTTATTTGTACTTTTGTGGAAAAATTACCGAGATTATGAAGAAGAACATATTTAATGTATTGATAGCTCTTGCATGGCTAACAGGGTGCAGCAGCAATGAGCAGAAATCAGCACCTGATAATCAAAATTTTAATTACACAGTGGAACAGTTTGCTGATTTACAGATTTTGCGTTATAGGGTGAACGGCTTCGAGGAGCTGACCTTGCAACAGAAAGAGTTGGTGTATTACCTTACAGAGGCGGCTTTGTGGGGGCGTGACATTTTCTATGATCAGAATGGTAAGTATAATCTCACCATCAGTCGTGCGTTGGAAGCTGTTTATACGAATTATAAGGGTGACCGTAACAGCGATGACTTCAAGGCTATGGAACTGTATCTAAAGCGAGTATGGTTCTCTTCAGGTATACACCACCACTATGGTAGTGAGAAGTTCGTGCCAGGGTTCTCAGAAGATTTCTTTAAAAAAGCTTTGCTCAGTGTGGATGCAGATAAGCTCCCACTTCGGGATGGACAGACAGTGGAACAGCTGTGCGAAGAGATATGTCCTGTAATTTTTGATCCCAACTTGCTGAAGATGCGTACTAATCAGGCTGATGGCGAAGACTTGGTGCTGACATCGGCTGTCAACTTCTACGAGGGTTTGACACAGGCCGAGGCTGAAGCCTTCTATAATAAACTGAAAGATCCAAAGGATGAGACGCCTGTATCTTATGGCTTGAACAGCAAGTTAGTGAAGAAAGATGGAAAAATATATGAAGATGTCTATAAGGTTGGTGGCCTGTATGGCACAGCTATCGAGAAGATTGTGTTTTGGTTGCAAAAGGCCGAGGGCGTGGCAGAAACACCAGAGCAAAAGGCTTCCATTGCCAAACTGATAGAATATTACCAAACAGGTGACTTAAAAACGTTTGACGATTATACCATCTTGTGGGTGAAGGATTTGAATTCACAGGTGGATTTTACCAACGGATTTACAGAAACTTATGATGACCCATTGGGTATGAAAGGTACTTGGGAAGCTATCGTTAATTTTAAGGATATGGCTGCAACCAAACGTACTGAGACGATCAGCAAGAATGCCCAATGGTTTGAGGACAACTCGCCTGTTGACAATCAGTTCAAGAAAGAAAATGTTAAGGGTATCTCTGCAAAGGTAATCACGGCTTCTATCCTGTCTGGTGCTTTGTATCCGTCTACTGCCATTGGTATCAACTTGCCCAATTCTAACTGGGTGAGGGCGCAGCATGGCTCAAAGTCGGTGACCATAGGCAATATTACCGATGCCTACAATAAAGCTGCTCATGGCAACGGCTTTAACGAGGAGTTCGTGTTTAGCCAGGAGGAGTTGGATAGAATTGATAAATATGCTGACTATACTGACGAACTGCATACTGACATGCATGAGTGCTTAGGTCATGCTTCCGGTAAACTGTTGCCTGGGGTGGATCCCGATGCGCTGAAAGCCTACAGCTCTCCGCTTGAGGAAGGACGTGCCGATTTGTTCGCTTTGTATTATCTGGCAGATCCAAAGTTGGTAGAACTGGGCCTTACTCCTAATGCCGAGGCATATAAGTCGCAGTATTATACCTATATGATGAATGGTCTGATGACACAACTTGTACGTATTGAGCCGGGTAAGAACATTGAGGAGGCGCACATGCGCAATCGTTCGTTTGTGGCTCATTGGGCATATGAACACGGCAAGGCCGATAATGTGGTGGAATTGGTTAAGAAAAATGGTAAGACCTACGTGAAAATAAATGACTACGAAAAGTTGCGTGTTTTGTTTGGAGAACTGTTGGCTGAGGTGCAGCGAATCAAATCGACAGGTGATTATGAAGCCGCTCGTCTCCTTATAGAGAACTATGGTGTAAAGGTAGATCCTGTGTTGCATCAGGAAGTATTGGAGCGCTATAAGAAGCTGAACCTGGCTCCATATAAGGGCTTTGTGAACCCGAGATATGAGTTGGTACAGGATGCTGATGGCAAGGTTACGGATGTGAAGGTGACATATGATGAAAGCTATGTTGAGCAAATGTTGCGCTATAGCCGTGACTACAGAACGCTGTGATGGTTAACGGTCATAATTGCAAACGCTATTTATCTAAAGTTCAATGTCAATGATAGATCTTCCATCTTCAATAAGAGAAATAAAAACACAGTTGAGGCTTGCCATGAATGGTAAAGCTTCTACCAGCATGCGTGAGAGAGGACTGGTGTATAAGGTGAATTTTGGCGTTGAACTGCCTCGCATCAAGCAGATAGCCTCGCAGTTTGAGAAAAACCATGATTTGGCTCAGGCTTTATGGAAAGAGAATATTCGTGAGTGCAAGATACTGGCAGGCATGTTGCAACCAGTTGACACTTTCTTTCCTGAGATAATGGATATTTGGATTGAGGCAATGCCTACAGTAGAGATAGCTGAAATGACCTCCATGCATCTTTTCCAGTATTTGCCTTATGCTCCTCAGAAGTCGCTCCAACTGATAGCCAGTGAAGGGGAGTATCAGCAAATCTGTGGCTTCCTCACTATCGCCTGGCTACTGACAAAGAAAAACGACATGACAGAAAGGGCAGAGAACGAACTGCTGGATCAAGCAGTCGTGTCTTTCATTGGTGGTTCCTATGCTGTACGAAAGGCGGTTATGACGGCATTTCGGAAATATATGTCTGATAATGAAAAGCATGCTTTTGTCATATGTCGGCTGGTTGAACCTATGAAGAGCGCTTCTGATCCACAAGCCAGGGCACTGGCGGAGTGGGTGACGCAAGAAGTTACTAACTTTTTTTCATGATGACTGGTCTTGCTAAATAAAAATAGCTATCTTTGTTGCATCAAGTAATAAATCATGGTGGGAAAAACAAACAATACAGAGATGAGGGAAAAGGTGAAACAGTTGTTCACCGAATACCTGACTAAGAGAAAGCATCGCAAGACGCCCGAACGCTATGCGATACTTGACATGATTTATTCCATTGATGGGCATTTCAACATCGAGTCGCTTTATACGATGATGGAACAAACTGCCAAGTTCCGTGTGAGTCGTGCCACACTCTACAATACTCTCATCTTGTTGTTAGATGCCCATTTGGTAGTGAAGCATCAGTTTGGCACCACATCACAATATGAGAAATGTTTCAACAAGGAGACACATCACCATATGATTTGCACCCAGTGCGGTAAAGTGACTGAGTTTCAAAATGAACAACTTCAAGCTGATATCGAAGGTGCCAAGTTGCCTCGGTTTAAGCAAACCCACTATTCACTCTATGTCTATGGCTTATGTAGTAAGTGCCAGTGGAAGCAGAACCTGAATTTAAAAATAATATTGAGAGCTGAAAACAATGCTGAAAATGAGAAAAAGAAAATGAATAAGGTTGACGCCAAGAGCGTTAAGAAAGTGATTAAGATATTAAGAAAAAAGAAACCAATAAAATAAAGAATAAGCAATGAAAGTAGATGTACTGTTGGGTTTACAATGGGGTGACGAAGGCAAAGGCAAGGTTGTTGATGTGCTGACACCCAATTATGATGTGGTGGCACGTTTCCAAGGAGGCCCCAATGCTGGTCATACCCTCGAGTTCGAAGGACAGAAGTATGTACTCCGTTCCATCCCCTCTGGTATATTCCAGGGCGATAAAGTGAACATTATAGGCAACGGCGTGGTGCTCGACCCTGCTTTGTTCAAGGACGAGGCTGTGGCATTGGAGAAATCAGGTCATAATTTGAAAGACAGACTGATTATCTCAAAGAAAGCCCACTTGATTATGCCTACCCATCGTGTGCTGGATGCTGCATACGAAGCAGCCAAAGGCGACTCAAAAGTGGGAACCACAGGCAAGGGCATTGGCCCTACCTATACTGACAAGGTGAGCCGCAATGGTTTGCGTGTGGGTGACTTGCTGCATAATTTCAACGAGAAATATGCTGCTGCTAAAGCCCGTCATGAACAGATTTTGAAAGATATGAATTTTGCCTATGATATCACTGATACCGAGAAAGCTTGGTTTGAAGGCATTGAATACCTCAAGCAGTTCCAGTTGGTGGATAGCGAACATGTCATCAACACCATGCTGGACGAGGGTAAGTCGGTGCTGTGCGAGGGAGCGCAAGGTACGATGCTGGATGTGGATTTCGGCTCTTATCCGTTTGTGACCTCTTCCAATACAGTATGTGCAGGAGCATGTACCGGTTTGGGCGTGTCACCGCGTCGCATAGGTGATGTATATGGTATCTTCAAGGCTTACTGCACTCGTGTAGGTGCTGGCCCTTTCCCAACAGAACTGTTTGATGAAGTGGGCGACAAGATTCGTGACCTGGGGCATGAATATGGTGCCGTTACGGGCAGAAAACGCCGTTGTGGTTGGATTGACCTCGTGGCATTGAAATATGCTGTGATGATAGATGGCGTTACAAAACTCATCATGATGAAGAGTGACGTGCTTGACGATTTCGATACCATCAAGGCGTGTGTGTCTTACAAGGTGAATGGCGAGGTTATTGATCATTTTCCATTCGATATCTCAGAGGGTGTGGAGCCTGTGTATGTAGAAATCCCTGGTTGGAAGACACCGATGAGCAAGATGCAGAGTGAGGATGAGTTTCCAGAGGAATTCAACAACTACCTTTCTTTCTTGGAAGAAGAGTTGGGTGTGCCAGTGAAGATTGTTTCTGTGGGACCAGATCGTGAGCAGACAATTGTTCGATATAATGAGTAATAGATACTTGCGACATAATTGATACGCAGTAAAATGAGTAGAATTTTCTTTTGTATTGTAGCGTTATTCTCAATTTTCGATTTTCCATTTTCAATGGGATACGCTCAGTACGTGCCTTCTTCGGAAAACCTAAAGGCTCGCAGTGAGTTTCAGGACAAGAAACTGGGCATCTTTCTGCATTGGGGTGTTTACGCCATGATGGGACAAGGCGAGTGGGTGATGAACAACCGTAACATCAACTACGAGGAATATGCCAAATTGCCTGCTGGTTTCTACCCTTCTAAATTCAATGCAGAGGAGTGGGTGAAGGCTTTCAAGGAGGCAGGTGTTAACTATATCACTTTTACCTCCCGTCACCATGATGGTTTCTCAATGTTCAATTCTAAAGCCAGCGAGGGATATAACATTGTGGAGGCAACACCTTTCAAGCGCGATGTCATCAAAGAGTTGGCCGATGCATGTGCTAAGTATGGTATCACACTGAATTTCTACTATTCCCACCTCGATTGGCACAGGTTGGACTATCCGTTGGGTAGTACAGGACGACAGTTGGGAAGACCTACCAATCAGCAAAACTGGAACTCTTATTATCGTTTCATGAATGCCCAGCTGACCGAGTTACTGACGCAATATGGTCCGATTGGGGCCATTTGGTTTGATGGCGTATGGGATCATGCAGACGATGCTGTGCCTTTCAACTGGCAGTTGGAAGAACAGTATGCATTGATTCACAAGCTCCAACCATCTTGTCTGGTAGGTAACAATCACCACAAGAACCTGAATCCGGGCGAAGATATACAAATCTTCGAGCGTGACCTTCCTGGTCAGAATACAGCAGGCTATTCGGGAGGTATGCAGGTGAGCAATGAGGTACCATTAGAGTCGTGTCAGACCATGAGCGATGTGTGGGGATATAACATCACTGATGTGCATTTCAAATCAACTGAAGAGCTGATTCGGATGCTCGTTTATGCTGCAGGACTGAATGCAAATTTGCTGATGAATATTGGCCCGCAACCAGATGGTCAGTTGCCAGCCGAGGCATTGAAGCGTCTTAAGGAGATAGGGGAGTGGACCAGCCTGTATGGTGAGGCCATCTATGACACACGTGGCGGATTGGTGCCTCCACGCGACTGGGGGGTGACAACGCAGAAAGGCAATAAACTCTATGTACACATCCTTAAGTGGCAAGACAAAGGCTTATTTCTGCCCATAACCGACCGTAAGCTCAGCAATGCCAAGCTGTTCAAGGATGGTAGTCAGGTGAAGTTAGTCAAGAGCAAGGAAGGCTATTTATTGGAACTGCCTATGGTTCCTGATGATATAGATACGATAGTGGAGATTACGGTTGACTAATTTGGCACAGCTTTTGCTGATATTTTAGTAAGTATAACTTAAAAAAACAACAAATATGCAAACAGGAATAGGAATTCAATGGATTATCTTCATCGGTGTAGCCATTATTAGCTGGCTGGTACAGTGGAACCTGCAACGCAAGTTCAAGAAGTATTCCCAGATAGGCAACTCATCAGGCCTTACTGGCGCAGAGGTAGCCATGAAGATGTTGCACGACAATGGTTTGTACGATGTACAAGTAACTCATGTAGAAGGTCAGCTTACTGATCATTATAACCCCACCAACAAGACGGTGAATCTGAGCGAGGGAGTATATAACAGCAATAGCATTATGGCAGCTGCTGTGGCTGCTCACGAGTGCGGACACGCTGTTCAACATGCCCGTGCTTATGCCCCACTGACTATGCGTAGTCAGCTGGTGCCTATTGTTAGTTTTGCTTCTCAATGGGTAACTTGGGTCATTTTGGCAGGTGTCTTCCTCCTGGAGGTCTTCCCTCAGTTGTTGCTCATAGGCATCTTGATGTTTGCCACTACCACGCTGTTCAGCTTCGTCACCTTGCCTGTAGAGATTGATGCCAGTCGCCGTGCTTTGGTATGGCTTGAAAGTGCTGGTATGACCAACTATACTAACCATGCTTATGCCAAGGATGCGTTGAAGTCGGCTGCTTATACCTATGTGGTGGCTGCCCTTAGCTCATTGGCTACGCTGATTTATTACATAATGATATTTATGGGACGCTCCCGTGATTAATAAAGATATAATATGATTAAACCCAGTATTCCAAAAGGAACCAGAGACTTCTCGCCTATAGAGATGGCGAAACGCAATTATATTTTTAATACTATTCGTGAAGTTTATCATCTTTATGGTTTCCATCAGATTGAGACACCGGCAATGGAAAACCTCTCTACCTTGATGGGAAAATATGGTGAAGAAGGTGACAAACTCCTATTCAGGATACAGAACTCTGGCGACTGCTTTCGTGGCATTACTGATGAAGAATTGTTGAGCCGTGATGTACAGCAACTTTCTGCAAAGTTCTGCGAAAAAGGATTGCGTTATGACCTTACCGTTCCGTTTGCCCGTTTCGTGGTGATGCACCGTGAGGAGATTACCTTCCCCTTCAAACGTTACCAGATACAGCCAGTTTGGCGTGCCGATCGTCCGCAGAAAGGCCGTTATCGTGAGTTCTATCAGTGTGATGCAGATGTGGTGGGTAGTGACTCCCTGCTCAACGAAGTGGAATTGATGCAGATTGTTGATACGGTCTTTAAACGCTTTGGAGTGAGGGTGTGCATCAAGATAAACAACCGTAAAATATTGAGTGGTATAGCAGAGATTATCGGTGAGGCTGAACGCATCGTCGATATCACCGTCGCTATAGACAAACTGGATAAGATTGGTCTCGACAATGTGAATGCTGAACTACGTGAGAAGGGAGTCAGTGATGAGGCTATTGCCAAGTTGCAACCCATTATCCGTCTCAGTGGCACCAACGATGAGAAGCTGGCAACACTGAAGACTGTTCTTGCTGACAGCGAGACAGGCTTGAAGGGCGTGGAAGAGACAGAGTTTATTCTTCATACACTGGCTGCCTTGAACTTGCAAAACAGTGTCGAGTTAGATCTCACCTTGGCTCGAGGCTTGAACTATTATACAGGTGCCATCTTCGAGGTAAAGGCACTGGATGTACAGATTGGCAGCATCACAGGCGGTGGTCGTTACGACAACCTGACAGGTGTGTTTGGCTTGCCAGGCGTATCAGGCGTAGGCATCTCGTTTGGTGCCGATCGCATCTTCGATGTGCTCAACCAGCTCGACCTCTATCCCAAGGAAGCAGTGGGCGAGACCCAGTTGCTGTTTATCAACTTTGGTGAGAAAGAAGCCGCCTTTGCCATGCAGACCCTGTTGCAAGTACGTGCCGCAGGTATTCGTGCCGAGCTCTTCCCCGACACCTGCAAGATGAAGAAGCAGATGAGCTATGCCAATGCCCACAACATTCCTTTTGTGGCGCTGGTAGGCGAGAACGAACTGGCAGAGGGCAAGGTAACACTAAAAAATATGGCTTCAGGTGAACAGACATTGGTAACTCCAGAAGAGCTGATTAAAATGTTATGAGAAAAGCGGTGTACTATATTATATTGTATACCGTACTTGCACTGATGGCCAGTTGCTCGGGTAGAGGAGGCACAAGGAGTGCCTCTGAGGCTGACAGCATCTATACATGGGAGAACATCCGACAGCTGATAATGGAAGAGCCGGAGCAGGCACTTGAAATGATTGATGTCGCTGAGACAAGAGGACTGGCCGACGTGAACTATGCCAACTGGATGCGTGCGCAGGTTTACTACAACTCATCTTCTAAGGAGGATTTGGACAAGGCCCGCGAATTGTGCCTGCTGGTGCTCGACAACCGGAATCCCGTGCCCGACAGCCTTCAGAAGCAGAAGACGCTCCAGCTGCTGACCAGCATCTGCACCCAAACCCCTGACACTTATCAGGATGCCGTGCGCTATGCCATGAATGGCGCTGAAATGGCTCACCATTCGGGCGACTTTCTGCAAGAAGCCTACTTCTATTTCGAGGCAGGCAAGGTGATGGAGCGTCTGCAGCAGGGCAGCGGTATTGACTATATGAACCGCTCGTTAGACACCTACCGCCAGGCAGCACGCGACAGCATCCAACCGTTGCCGACACTCTCCTCCAACCTTGGCAACGCTGCACGTGTTCTGGCCGGACAGGAGAATTACGCCTCAGCCATCCCCCTGCTACAGGAGCGTCTGCAGGTCATCGACCGCGTTGACAAGGAATATACCACTTACCCTGCCGGATGGGCCGACCAGCAACGGGCCTACACCTATCCCGTCCTGGCTTACTGCCAGCAGATGACGGGCGACAAGGAGGGCGCACGTCGCACAGCAGAGGCCTTCGAGCAGACGCAGGCTTCTCAACAGCCCAACAACCAGAAGGATATGCTGAACTATTATGCCATGGCGGGCAATGCGGGGCGCATCCAGCAAATCTACGACCGCTTAGAGCCATACTATCGGGAAAAACTGGATACTCTTTCCGCAACATACGCCGATTTGCTGTACATCTATGCGATGGGGCTGAACAATATCGGCCGCTACCGTGAGGCCTATCAGACACAGACCCGCTATCAGGTTATTAACGACAGCCTCGTGCAGCGCGAGGGTCAGGCCGAGACGCTTGAACTCGCCCA
>JAGCCV010000076.1 GCA_017651505.1 Bacteroidaceae bacterium
ATACATCGCCCAACAACGAGCCACTCACACTACAGGATGATGGCAGTTATCAAGGCAAGTTGAATCTGACGATGACGGGCATCTGGGATATCCACCTTCATGTCAAGGACGCTGCTGGCAAGACTGTTGCAGGTGGTGAGCTGCTGAGTGATCTTTATTGGACAATCTCAATCTGATAAATGTTTTTTAGATGTTTGTTTTGGTTTGCTTTTTGGGCTTGTTAAGCCCGCAGGACTCAATCGTTAAGGAGACGACCATCGATGAGGTGGTCGTTTCTTCTACCATAGGGTCTGGTAAGAAGGCTGTCAGTAAAGGGCGTGTAGCCAGCATCGACGAGCATCTGGGTAAACTCTCGAAGGTCGAGATGGTTCGGCGTGGCAACTATGCCTGGGAGCCCATAGTCAATAGCATGGCCACTGAGCGCGTGTCTACCACCATCGACGGCATGAAGATATTATATGCCTGCACAGACAAGATGGATCCCGTGACCTCGTATGTGGAGAGCTGCAATCTGCAGCGTATCAGTCTCAATTCAGGACTCGATGGCAATCCGCAGGCCACGGGTAATATTGGAGGTAGTATAGACCTGAAACTCCGTCGGGTGGGGTTCGACGCTAAGTCGTCAGAGTATAATGCGTCCGCTGGTTTTGAGTCAAATGGTAACGTGCAGGTATATGGTGCCGATGCCGCCTTTTCCTCACACCGTTTCTATACCAATTTCGGCGTGTTCTATCGTCATGCCGACAACTACAAGGCAGGCGGTGGTGAGACGGTCAGCTTCTCACAATTCCAGAAGACGAATGCTTTTGCCAATATAGGCTGGCAACCTGCCGACAATCATATCGTTGAGGCAACGGCCATCTACGATATAGCCACCGATATTGGATACCCTGCCTTAGCGATGGATGTGAAGAAGGCCGAAGGCATCATCACCTCACTATCATATCGTCGCGAGCATATCCAAGGTCTGTTCCATCGATGGGAGACAAAAGCTTACTATAACCATATCACTCACAACATGGATGACACCAAGCGTCCCGATGTCATCATCCACATGGACATGCCTGGGCGTAGCAGCACGACAGGACTTTACAGCCTGCTACATGGCACCAAAGGCAGTCATTATTTCCAAATGAACCTTGACGGTTATTACAACACGCTTTTTGCTGATATGACGATGTATCCAGATAAAGGGAAACCTATGTACATGCTCACTTGGCCTGATGTCGGTACGTTCAATACCGGATTGGCCTTTACTGATGATATGGCCATTACCAGTCACCACCACCTCCGTCTGTCGGCAAAAGGAGCCTGGCAGCACCGGCAGATCAACAATGACGAGGGCTATCAGGCTTTGAGCATCTATTTCCCTGGTATGGACAAAGGTAACTCACGGTTTATCAGCCGTCTGGCAGTCAGCTATGCCTATGAGCATAGTGGCTGGGCGATAGCTGTTGGCACTGGCTATGGCACACGCGCTCCAACAGTTACAGAGAGTTTTGGCTATTTCCTGAATAACACTTTCGACCAGTATGACTATATCGGTAATCCGTATCTTAAGAATGAGAAAGCCATAGAAGCCAATGCGTCAATAGGCTACGAAAAAGGATTGGTTAGAGTGAAGGCCGAGACAAATGCCTTCTTCTTTCAGGACTATATCATCGGCCGCCCAGACTCCCGTCTCTCACCTATGACCATCGGAGCTGCTGGCGTGAAGGTCTATCAGAACCTGAAGCATGCGCAGATAGTCAATGCCTCGCTCATGGCAGATTTCAGACTAGCCTCTTGGCTACTATTCGAAAACCGTGTGGCTTATAGTTATGGCCGAGAGAATACAGGTGCACGACTTCCGCTCATTGCTCCATTGTCATACTTGGGCAGTCTGCGCTTTAGCTGGAAGTACTTGGAAGCTGAGGGGGGTGTGAAAATGGCATCACGCAATAGTCACTGTGGTACGGAATATGGTGAAACACCCACAGCAGGCTATGCCGTCTGGCATCTGAACATCGGTGGCCAATTGCGTTTGGGGCAGGTCATTGCCAACCTCCACTTGGGCATAGAGAATCTTTTCGACCGTTATTATGCCACTTACTCAGACTGGAATCACATTCCACAGAAAGGGCGCAACATCTATGTCAACACTTCATTTCAGTTCTAAATCTCTTTCACGGCATCCTGGATGACTAATCCCGCCAGCATAAAGCCGAAGATGGCGGTGATGTGAGCCAGGGTGCCGTTGATCTGGGCTTTCGAAGAGCACCATTCATGATTCAGCAGGGTAGGGTCGCCAGGCCCTACCTTTGCTTTGGGGCACATACATTGCTCCATGCCGCAGGTGGCATTGTGGCCTTTGTTCTCTAACAGTTCATCGGAGTATACACACTGGAACTTGCGCTTGGGATATTGTCCGTCGCGCTTGAAACGCTTACGGAGGGCACGAGCCAGCGGGTCACCCTGCACCTTCCAGAACTCGGCAGTCTTGATCCTTGTGGGGTCGAGAGGTTATAATGCCATATTATTTCTTCGTAGCACCTGTTTCGGCATCTACCTGACTGGGTGAATTCCCCTTCACCTCACAGGCTTCGTACTTAATCTTCTTGAAACCTTCAATGATGTTTTGGACATTGGTCTTGTCGGCATCATATTCGATGACCACTGTCTTGTCATCAAGATTGGTCGTAATCGACTTGATGCCTTTCTCAAAGCGGATGTTGTCTTTGATCTTCTTCTCACAACCAGTGCAGTGCATCTCCGGATTGGTGGTAAGCACAACAGTCTTGATGTCCTTGGCGGTGCTCACGGCAGCCATAGCCAGAGCCATGAATAATACTTTTGTTCTCATAATGATCTTTACCTTATTATATATATTTATATCTTGTTCCAATTAATTCGTGCGCCGATGTAGAATACGGCACCATGCACCGGACCATAGATCATGGTGGCATCATAGTTGGGTCCCCAAGGATTGTCGGCACTGATAATGGCATTCTTCTGCTTGAAGCCCGTCAGGTTCTCGCCGCCAGCATAGATGCTCCAGTGGCGGAAGAAGCGGGTTACCTGGGCACTCACCTGCTCGTAAGCCTTGAAGTGCTCGGGCATTAAAGTGGTGTCATGATTGTCGGGCAG
>JAGCCV010000077.1 GCA_017651505.1 Bacteroidaceae bacterium
AAACTTTAGTTTGCCCTTATTTCAACATGAAGAAGTTGAGATGCAACGTGCAACGTGCAACGCAGTGCCTTCATACAGAAAATGCATAATATACCGTATATACAACTTGATTTGAAAAAGTGCCCCAGACAGGGCTGGAAGCAAGCCTGACGCTTACTACTAGTAAACGGGCGCCTTACTACTAGTAAACCCTCCGTTTAGTACTAGTAAATGAAACAGGGGCTTCTAGGGGCTTAAAATGCACCCCAGCGGCATTGTATATTTATGAGGAATATGCAAGTGGTGTCAGGAAGCGCTATTATTGGTATAGAAAGAAAAAAATCTACTTTTAATACATCTTTTTTATTATATTATTTGCATATATAGAATACATTTTGTAACTTTGCAGAAGCAATTAAGAATTGATGCTGAGACATCAGCCGAAGGCCAAGGCGTTGGCAAAGCAAAGTGCTCTTGATTGCAGTTCATGAACAAACCCATACCCCTCAGTCAGCAAGCTGACAGCTCCCTAAAGCTCCTCCCCATGTAAAGGGAGCAGCCAGAGAGGCAGTTCTCAAAGCTCCTCCCCGTGTAAAGGGGAGGTGGCTCGGAGAGCCAGAGGGGTAAAAGCAAAGTATTAACCTAGACCTAAACTAAAGTATTATGAAAAACAAGAATTTCTGGAAGACGGTGATTCAGTTCGCCATCTCAATTATGACCGCAGCGCTGACTGCCATGAGCACCACTTCGTGCATGGGACATGGTCCTCTCTTTATGTAAAACAAACGCCCTCGCTATCAAGCGGGGGCGTTGTTTATCTAAACAATTCTGAGTGAGAGCCAAGACGAACAAGTTGAATGATATCTTTTTCCTCATCTATCCATATTAGAAGGAAATCACCTTGAATGTGACACTCCATACATCCTTTGTATTCACCCTTTAACATATGAGGAAAAAACTCAGCTGGTATAGTTTCTTCTTTCTCCAACATCTTTAACACTTCTTTCAGTGCTTCTACTTTTTTGGGATTGTTCTTATACCTTTTATAATCCTTCCTGAACTGAGTAGTAGGTTGTAACTTTTTCATTCTTTAGCATCAAGATCTTTAAAAAGGTCATCAACAGAATCATAAACCTTGTTAGGGTTCTTGCCAGACTTGGCCTCCTTGATAGCTGCTTTAGTCACTTCATTTGGCTCGTCATACACGATGCCAAGTAGCACACTCTCAACATAGTTATTAAGTGTGCGATTTTCTTTTTCAGCCTTAAGCTTTAACTTATCCAAAAGGTCAACTCTTAGACGAAAAGATGCGGGCTTTCTTACTACTGATGTTGCCATACTTTATAATTTAATTGCAATACACTTGCTTGCAAAAGTAATGTATTTATATAAAACTACCAAATGTTTGCTCGGCTTTTTGAAAAAAGACATGTTATCATTGGGGATTACAAGAAATAGTAGTAACTTCGCCGGCAATATGTAATGATGGTGAAAATAGCTATTTAGTAGTATGGTGGAAGTGATGATAACTCTTTTTGCTATTGCCGTGGTGGGCTATGCGGCTGGCAAAATGAAGTATATGGGGGGCGAATTCGACCGGAAGTTATCCAGCTTGGTCATCAACTGGACTTGTCCGGCATTGATCCTCTCGTCGGCCATGACGGGTGAGTTGCCTGACCGACGCTATATCCTTCCGCTCTTGCTCATCAGTGCTTTCACCTACGTGGTGCTGACGGCTGCAGCATGGGGACTGTCGCGGCTGCTGACGAAACGGGTGGAGCATCGGGGCATCGTGTCGTTTGCGCTGGTGTTTGGCAACGTGGGGTTCATGGGCTATCCGGTGGTAGATGCTCTTTTCGGTCATCAGGCTGTATTCTATGCCGCTGTGCTGAATGTGGTCAACACTTTTGCTGTCTTTACCATCGGTACGATGATGATTACGGGTGGCGATGGCCCTAATCAAAAGCGGTTCAATAAGAAGGTGCTTTATAGTACGCCGATGCTCTCGGCTTATCTGTCTATGCTGATTGTGGCGCTTGGCATAGACAATATCCCTGGCTATATCAGTCAGCCGCTTACGATGGTTGGCAATATCACCGTGCCTGCCGCCCTGCTGATTATCGGTTCGTCGATGTCGCAACTGCCGCTTCGCGCCTTTCTAGGAACGCCCCTGATTTATGGCACTACCTTGCTGCGCCTGTGCCTACTGCCTATAGGCGTTCATTTCCTGTGCCTGGCACTGGGCTTCGAGCATTACGTGACGTATATCAATACAGTGGTGATAGCGATGCCTGTGGCTACTTACGGCACCATACTCTGCCTGAAATACAACAAGGATACTACGCTGATAGCGGAGTTGACGTTCATCTCTACGCTGCTGTCTATTCTGACCATTCCGGTGGTGGCAGTGTTGCTGGGAAAATAAAAGGTGACTGCCTTGCGGCAGCCACCCTTCGATATGCTTTTCCTACTGTGTATCAAAACAGCTTGTTGGGATAAACGCCAGCATCTACCAATGCCTTTATCTTATCCACCACGCTCTGACGGTCTTCGGGATAGGTTACGCCAAACCACTTGCTGGTAGTGTCAAGCACCTCGCAGGTAGCAGTACCGTCGTTGATGAGTTTATCTACCATCAGAGGGATAAAGAACTCGCTCTTGAGGTTGGTCATGTTCTTCTCGTCACTCAGGAACACTTTGAAATAGTCCTCACTGTACTGGAAATAATCGGGTGTGAAGCCCCAGAAGTTCATGCTGACAGGGGTAGTTTCTGGTGTGCTTACCCATTTGTCATCATCGTCAAGGTATTGTACCTCGCCCTCACGACGCATAATCTTGGTGCGTTCCACCACAGAGGTCAGCAAGCGATTGGCATTGGTCTCGCAAATGCCACGGCTCACGGTGCCACTCTCACTCAAGGTATTGCCTACACGGAAGCCCACCATAGAATATACATTCTTTGAGTCAGCCGGCAGAGCAGAAAGCCACTTGCCCATCACCTCGAAGCTGTCGCGACCATAGAAATCGTCACAATTGATAACGGCAAAGGGTTCATGAATAACAGGCGCACCCATCATCACGGCGTGGTTGGTTCCCCAAGGCTTCTGACGGCCTTCAGGACAGGTAAAGCCTTCGGGCAAATCGTTGATGCTCTGGAATACCAGTTCGCAAGGAATATGACCTTCATACTTGGAAATGATCTTCTCGCGGAAATCAGCCTCGAAATCCTTTCGGATAACAAACACCAGCTTGCCGAAACCGGCGTGAATGGCATCATAAATAGAATAGTCCATGATGGTCTCGCCATTAGGTCCCAAACCATCAAGCTGCTTCAAGCCACCATAGCGGCTTCCCATTCCTGCAGCTAACAAAAATAATGTAGGTCTCATAAAACTATAGGTTTTAAAAATATTAAATATCAATTCTTAGAACGGATAACCTATGGCAAAATGAAGTGCCATAGCATCATTCCATTTCTTCATATTGAAATAGCCACTCTTGCCTGTATCGTAAGGCGCATGAAGTCCTAAGCCCAGGTCAAGACGAAGCACCAGGAAGTCCATGTCGTAACGAAGACCCAAGCCGGTGCCTAAGGCCATTTGCTTGAACAGGTTCTTGAGGCGGAACTTCTCGTAGGCATCACTATATTCGGAGTTGCGCAAATTCCATATATTACCCCAATCGAGGAAGACCGCTCCATGCAGGTTGCCAAATATGCGGAAGCGGAATTCCATATTGGCCTCTAAGCGCATATCGCCCATGTGTATGAAGAAGAGGCGGTTGTTTCGGTCGATATCTTCGTTGCCAGGTCCTATCTGACGGGCAGGCCAAGCCCTGACGCTGTTGGCGCCTCCGATATAGAACAGCTCAGTAAAGGGAGCATAGGTGGAGTTTCCGTAAGCCCAGATTACACCGCCAGTGGCGCGCATGGCCAGTGTCATATTATCGTTCAGCAAATGATGATAGCGGAACTCGGTGTTGAGTTTCAGGAACTGGGCGAAAGGAGAGCCTAACATCTCTTTTTCCTTCTCACCCCAATCTCTGCCAGCTAACTTGTAGATGGCGGCGGTGACATTGCCTGCCGATGAGAAAGTGACTTGCCACCATTTGGTATTTCTAATGCCTGGCTGCTTGGAGTCGTCGTAGGTAACACTATATTCCATCTGCGGAATAAACTGGTCGTCCATGCTGGCATATAACCCCGGGTTATTGAAGAAAAGCTCCATAAACTCTTCGGTCTCATCATAGGTGCGGTTGTAAGTCAACTTCAACGGTGTGAATGAGTGCTTATACTTGCTGGTGGGCTGGAACTCATAGGTAGCGCTGCCACCGAAGGCCTGCATGCGGTAGTATTTTGGATGCACCAGTTGGTTGGCATACAACTTGAAGGTGGTGGTAGCAGGAAAGTCATACTCTCGTTTGCCTATGCGTGGGAACACAACTCGTGGGAACATCAGGCTGGCAGAGACGCCATACTCATATCTGTTCAACTTTGACGAGCTGTTCTTTCCTGTCTGCCATTCATAAGAACCTGTGAGCGAGATGTTGAAGGTTTCACCAGCACGGAAAACATTGTTACGGGTGATGCCTAACGAGGCACCAGGGCCCATCTGGTTATTGCTCTTCAGTTTCATGTTGAAATCTGCCGTCACGCTATAAGGTTTGTCCATCATCATGTTCATCACCACATCCAATGTGTCGCCCACCAACATACTGTCACGTGGCACGTACTGCATCTCCTGATAACGGAAGATGCCCAGGTTGGCCAAACGTTCCTGAATGCGTGTCTGGCGTTGAAGGCTATAACGGTTACGAGGTGCCGTTCGAGTCACACCAGTCGAGTCATCCATCCTCCTCTTCATTCGATAGTTGTTGTAATCAAGCCATCGATACAGCATGTTAGGGCGCACAGGCACTTTATTATAATAGTTAATCTTCACCCCGTTATAAGAGGTAGAATCATTGGGTTCTTCGCCTTTCGCCCCAAGGAAATTGACTGTAGTAGAGGCCACCACAAAAGGCTTCTGTGCAGCTTCGGGCAAACCATCAATGGGCACCATACGCAAACTCACATGTCCGCCTCCCGGTACCAATGTGGTATCAGCCTGATAGGTTATAAAGTCAGGTCGGAAATAAAAGTCGCCCACATTACGCAAAAGATTACTCAGTCGCATACGTTCTGCATTAAGGTCGTTGATATTGAACTGAGTACCAGGTGTAATAGATGACCGAGTGCGAGCCCGCTCAAAGATGCTCATGGTACGTGAAGAAAAGCCTTTGTAGTAAACCGTATCGATGAAATAAGGTTGGTTCATGCTGACTTTATACTGTACCTTGGCCTGCAGTGAGTCGTGCGCTTGAGAAATCACTTCGTAGGTTACATTGCCACGGAAATAGCCGTAATCACGCAAGATATTCTTTGCCGCCTGCGAACGGATGCCTGGGTTTACGCCAGAAATAAGAACTGGGTCAGCAGCAAAATGGTTAAAAATCCATTTGCCCAAACCTTTCTCGCTCTTGACAAAAGCATTGTAGAGCCATAGTCCTATAGGGAGGGGTATGCGTGTAGTGGAACTTCCCAAGAAGGCATTATTAGGTGCTGTTGCAAGGGCAGCACTCACTTCCTCCAAAGCCACGACACCCACATCACTCAAACTGTCATTACCCTGAATCTGCATGGGTTTCTGGCCGATATACAGCACTTCTCCCTCGGGCAGGTTCTTCGTGACAGAGCAGCCCTGCATCACAAATGCCAACATCAATATGTATATGAATCGCTTTATCATTAATTCTCAATTTTTCTTTCTTGCCCACATCCACAAATCGCTCAGGCTATCCAGCTTCTTACGGAAAAGGAAGCCAACACCCGTTTCCGAAATCTCTCCCTCCAGAATATTCTCAAAGCTCTTTTTATGGAACGCACGGACATAACGCGTACCTCCACTATCCAAACGGTATTCGAATGACACATTGTCGATAAAGCTATTCATATCGTTGGTGGCGTTGGAACCTGTTGATATCTTACCACCAATGACAATCTGCACCCTGTCATTGAATAAACGTTGTGAATAACGGAACGTATAGTCAGTTTGGACGGCACCCGTTTGCATGGAGCGGTCTTCAATACCAACACTGAACGATGAGTTGGAGGCAGAGCCTGCCAATGAGTTGATTTGACTCTGGAGGATGCTATTGAGAGCAGCTCCCATCGTCAATCCGTTGCCTGCCCCACTATTTCCCATATACATACCTGTAGCCAACATGGTGATGGCAGCCTTGCTGCGCTCATCAGAACTCATGGATTGCAGCTCAGTTTGAATATTGCCGTCATTGGGGGCATCCAAATCAAAGCTCAACTCGAAAGCCTCCAGCGTATTCTTGATGGAAACCGACACATCGAAGTCAGTACGGCGACTACTATTATCGCCATCACTGACAGCAGCACGAACTCGTTCTGTCGCCGTGAGGTTCAGACGAGGATTCATGATGTCTCCTCGCCAATCTACATAACTGCCTTGGGTAAACGTAAACTCTTTCAGTGGGATGACAGGCAAAGAATATTTCATGGTACCACCAGTAAGGGTATATCTGCCCGTAAGGCTCATGTCACCCTGAGGGGTATAAAGCATGTTGAGGTCGCCACCGCCTTGCAGTTCCACATACTTGTTACCATCGGTGGTAAGGTTGGCACGAAGGCGAACGGCATCATCTATATGCACCGTCATGTTCATATCCAAACCGCCTAATGACATGCTACTCTGATTATTCTTGCTTATGTTCAAGGTATCGTTGAACGAGACGAAAGTAACCAAGCCATCCAATCGGTCTTCCACTGTAAGTGGCGAGTTAGCCAACACATAGGTAGCGTTCGTATCACCCAGCACATTCATTTGTCCACGCATCACCAAGCCGGTAAGCGGACCTCGAATCGTGGCGTTCATATCTACAAATATCTTGCCGAACAACAGACTCTCACGGGTTCGGGGCGCATTCAACAAAGTATAGTTGTTGGCTCTCAACGACAAAACAGCCGATGGGTTAGCGATATCTCTGAAATCAACCACGCCTTTTACCACAAATGGATTGTCGCTGGTGGTATAGATGGAGAAATCGTTCAGCACCATCTGGTTGGCTGTAATCGTGATGGGACGGTCGTCTAAGCGATAGCTTGCCCCTGCCTGCCTGGACACAATCGAAACACCATCCATTCTCACCTCGCCATTCACCCTGGGCTTATCGGTTATGCCCCTCAACTCAATATTCCCTTGCAGCTTACCCAAGAAATTGACATATCCTTCAGGCATGAACACATCGGCCACCCTTAATGGAAAATCGTTCACATCGGCATCAACATTCAAGGAATCTCCCTTTAATGAGCCACTTGCCATTATCACTTGCTCATTATCCAACATCAGATAGGAATCGAGGTAGTGCTTATTGGTGCCTTCAGGTAACCAGGTCAGACCTACATTGATGTCGCCCACGGGTTTGTGTTCGTAGGTAAAAGAGTTGATCATCGACTCGGCACTGACCTGCATAGAGGTAGCTGACTGCAGATAGGTGGCATCGACAGTAAGTAAACCGTCTAACTCGGGCACATAGGGCAAAATGGAAGATAACTCATTGAGTTTGAACCTTGAAAGCTCCATCGTCATATTCTGCAAAGACACAGTATCGTTACGGTCACTTCGCAAGCGGAATCGCAAGCCTTCATCACCTTGCATATCTACATTGGCATAAAGGCGCTTATCTTGATGGAGGTAAAGCCAATTGTTCTCTTCGTTGAAGCGAAACTTCCGATAAGCGACAATGGGCTCTTCTGGAGTGAGATACACCAACATACCATTTGCTCCTCCATTCCTTCCACCATTCACCACAGGTTGGGCATTAAAGCCCAACTGCAGACCCGTCTTGCCTTTACCATCAATGTAGTTGATGTTCATATCCACATCCTTACTGCGGATGTCGCCATCAAAATAGGCATGAAAAACATATTGGGGATTGCGAGGACCATTGATGACACCACCTTGTAAAGCCAAGTGTGAGGTATCCTGTCGAAGGGTGAGATAAATAGTGTCAAGCTGCAAAGAATCAATCCTCAGCCCATGTACCGAAGCCCTTCCGTTGATACCTCTTTGAGGAGTAAAGCCATAGTTCACCAACATATCATCAAAAGCTATTCCCTCCGTCTTGAGGTAGTTGACCAACGGATTGTCCTTGCCGGCACGAATGCGCAAACCTCCTGCAGGCAAAGCGGCTCGAAGATCGGCATGATTGAGTTGTCGTGATTCTATCTGCTTACGAAGCAACTCATCAAAACGTTGTCCGTCAGCTAAAAGCTTGTCTATGGTGGTAAGCGACTTCAAACGGAGGTTAAGGTCGCCACCTTGAATGTCAAACTGTGCAGAGTCCCTACGAGCCACACCAGTAATATGCATGGCAAACGGTTTTTGCAACGGTTTGGATGCCAAACCCAACTTATACAGATTGACATCCTCTATCTGCAAATCCACATTACCATTGAAGTGAGGCACATCCATGCGCATACGGCCATTACCATAGAGACGGATGATCTCGTTGTCGGCTTGCAGGTTCATGGCTAACCTGCTGTTTTGCAATGAACCATCGGCCTTGATGTTGCGTATGTTCATCTCTTTGTACTGCATCTGGTCAACAACCGCCTCGAACTGAGCTATTGATTTGGGGGATGCAAAATCCAGCCCCTTGCCCTTAGCCAAAGCATAACCTGAGAACAAATAGATAGAATCTTGAGGTAGGAAATGGTCAATTCGCAGGGAGTCGATGCGCACATCAGCTTCATAGGCTTCTCTAAGCAAATGATAGGAACCTATAACAGAAACCTTTCCCATGCCTTCATTAAGTGTGAGCCGAGTAGCCAGATTTGAGCCATCCAATTGCACATTGCCCGACATTCGGATGCTGTCGGGAATGGTAATGGAGAGATCAGTAGCCTGAATACCCGCCAAGCCCAAGAGGAAGTTAAGGTCACCTGTTTGGGCATCAAGTTTGAGTAATCCGTTGCGTGTCAAAGAATCGGTAATCTGATTCAGTTGTCCGCTACTGGTAAGCGAGAGAGCCCCAGGAAGGTTGGCATTGAGTTGGGAAATTACCAAACGCTGGAGATTTCCACTCAGAACGGTTCGCAGGATAAAAGGATGATTCGGATAGCGCTGACGGAAATTATCATCAAGCAGTTCTTTACCTGCAAGCATCATCAAATCTTCCTTCCCAATACGGGCATTAACGCGAGCAGTAAGCTGGTCGGTTTCCGACCATTGAGCGCCGCTCGTACTCACAGAATCACGACTTTGCCCCAGAACCATTGGAAGGCTTGCTGTAATGGATGCCTCACTGTTGGGAGTAAGCAGTCGCAAATCATCCAGTTTTACACCTTGGTTATCAGCCAAGAACCGGCCAGTCAAGGAAGAGACCTCGAAACCACTTCGCTCAAAAAAGTTCAGTTCATTGATTACCGCTTTAACATCAGGAGCTTGATAAAGAATAGAATCCACATCCAGATGAAGTGTGTAGAGTGCCAAATGGGAAGGATCAAAACCTTCAGCTCTGTTGGTACGTTTATCTTCGCCCATATCTAATGACAGGCGCTTTCCATCCAGCACAAAGTTCTGTATCTCATAGCGTTCGTTGGCCAAATCCACCAAACCGTCCTTCAATGCCGCTTCATTGATGAAAGTACTTAATGCCAAGGTATCTAAAGGCATCTCAAAGTCAACTCCCACTTGCGATAGCTTTATCTCATCCACACGAATCTTCCAATTCACTGGTTCAGAGGGGGTATCTTCTTTGGTGGTGTCAGCCAAAGCTACATATACTTGGGCATCGGCCAGTAAAACATCATTGAGTAACACTTCCTGTGTATTCAAATCTATATCGTGACTTTCCAATGACAGGTTGCCCACATTGCCCTTTACCACCACACCTTCAATCATGCTGGCTGTATTAACCTTAGCATCTGACAACTGTGCTTTCTGTATATCCACCTTACCCTTCAACAAGGGCCAAGCCTTTACTTGCACATTGAGGCTACCCACATCCAACAAAGTATCGCCTTGCTGCACTGCTTGCGCATCGCGCACCAACATGTTGAGGGGGAAACGCAGGTCAACACGCCCTATACTGATGTCCATGCCCAATGATTCAGAGGCTAACGAAGCAGCTTTTTGGCAAACGAAATTCTGCACTGGAGGTACATACAACAGTACCATCAGTGTCAGAAAAAAAACTATCGGAGCTAAAAATAGCCACAACAGTACTTTCTTCCAATTGCCCCCCAAACTGCGGATATCAATCATGCCTGCTTTGTTTTACAAAGCAAAAATAGATAAAACTTTCGACTTATAGGGTAAATAAAGGGAAATAATGACACAATTCACCCAGAATCAACTCGAAAAAAGAATATCGCTCTAACTGAACTGCAACAAAAAAGAAGTTTTATACAACAGAAGCCATTTAGCGGTAACAAACGGATGTTTTAGCAGAACTAAACGGATGGTCAGGCGGTAGTAAGCTACGTAGCCCCATATCTATGTTTGATTTGGGGCGAGATGTTTTAATACTACTCAAGTGTAAAAACAAGTTTAATCTGATTTGCGATAATACAATACAGAAGCATTAGCAGGATTGAACAAATTGTTGGCAACACGTTGGATGCAGGCATTGTCAACTGCGCGATAATAACTTGATTCTTCGTTGATTAATTCTGCCTTTTCATTAAGCTCAAACCAAGCAAGCCGATAGGCAACACGCTGATAATTGATATTCTCAAAGGTCCGCACCGACTCGACTTTATTTTTCACCTTATCAAGTTCGTAGTCACTGATTAAATGATTCTTTATTGCATCTAATTCTTCCCATACTGCTTGCTCAGCTTGTTCTAAAGAAACACCAGGACGTAGCTTACCCTTAAGCTCAAGAAGGCCGGCATCAATGGTACCACTGATGGGTGAATCAATGAAAGTGAACAACTTACGCTCATGGATGAGCCTTCGTTTCAAGCGGCTGGAATCTCCATTACAAAGGATGTCTGAAATGATATCACATGCATAAAAATCCTTATCCAAATAAGGAGGGGTATGAAAGGACATATACAAGGCATCTTGTGGAACTGAACGCTGAACACTCATCCTACGCTGTTCTGTCTGCAGAGGTTCTTGAGGCAAAGATCTTGCGTATTCCTCTCCTTTTGGAATATCGTCAAACCATTTCTTCGTCAAGTGAAGCGCATGATCCCATGAAATATTGCCCACAATGGCTAAGACGGCACGATTGGGAACATAGAAACGATGATAGAAATCAGCCACTTCTTGAAGCGTTGCATTGGCTATATGACTGAGTTCCTTACCAATGACAGGCCACTTGTAAGGATGAACCTTGTAGCAGAGTGGAAACATCAAATGGTTAACATCACCATAAGGGAGATTCATGCAGCGTTGCTTGAACTCTTCCATCACCACTTTGCGTTGCACTTCGAGGCTCTTCTCTGACAAGTCTAACGACATCATGCGGTCGCTCTCCAACCACAAAGCAGTTTCTATCTGACGTGCAGGTATTGTAGAATAGTAATTCGTTACATCTGCGTTGGTCCAAGCGTTGCATTCACCTCCTGCTTTCTGTAAAGGAGTATCAAAATCATGCACATTCTTAGAACCTCCAAACATCAGATGCTCAAAAAGATGAGCAAAACCCGTATGGTCGGGATGCTCATCTCTTGAACCCACATCGTATAGTATGTTTACAGCAACCATCTGGGTACTGGAATCCTGCATATGCACGACTCTCAGTCCGTTGTCCAATGTCTGCTTATTAATTATCAAGGATTGTCATTTTTTTAATAACCACATCATCTACAGGACGATCGCTGGCATTAGTAGCCACTTGTTGGATTTCATCCACCACATCCATTCCATCAATAACCTCACCAAACACAGTATATTCACCATCTAGATGAGGCGTTCCACCTATAGTCTTATATGCTTCTGTCTGCTCTGGGGTAAACTTAAACTCAGGCTCGTCTTTGATCTGCTCACGTGCTTGGGCAAGCAGTTTCTCCTGCATAGCCATCAAGGCTTTCTCATCGCCCTTCTTCTGCATGTTCATAATCTCATCCCTATTCTTCATGACCAATTTAGAGAAAGCAGCATTCAGCACGTTATAGTTCTTGCGTTTCTCCATATTGACAAGGGTGGAATCATTATAAACCTGGCCAGTCACTATATAGAACTGACAACCAGAGGACTCCTTTTTTGGATTTACTTGATCGCCTTGACGGGCAGCTGCTAAAGCGCCACGTTTGTGGAATCGCTCAGGATAGACAAACTCTGCAGGAATGGTATAACCCACATCACCATCACCCAATTGTTGGTCTTTAGCAGCTGTCTTGGAGTTAGGGTCACCTGCCTGAATCATGAAATTATTGATAACTCGGTGGAATAATGTGCCTTCATATGTGCCATCTTTCACCAGTTTTAAGAAATTGGCCTTATGTTTGGGGGTATCATTATACAGTTCTACAATGATATCACCCTTATTAGTTTCAATCTTTACTCTTGTCATATTGTCATCATTGCTAGAGGCTGACTTGCAACTAATGAATGCGCATGCCAGCACCGATAAAACAAAAAAAGTAAACTTAATACGCATGGTTTAAAACTTATTATACAATAAAAGAAGTCCACAAATTGGTCTGAGGAACTAGCGCTTCAACCTCTATCGTAATCTGTTTTACGGGATGAAGGAAACTCACCTTACGAGCATGCAAACAGATACTTCCATCTGGGTTGGAACGCTCAGCTCCATATTTCAAGTCTCCCTTAATAGGGCATCCTATCTTAGCCAATTGGCAACGTATCTGATGATGCCTGCCTGTTTTTAAGTCAACTTCCAAAAGGAAGTAATTGTCAGACCTGCCTATTAACTTGTAATGCAAAATGGCTTTTTTACTGTCAGGCACTTCCTTGTCGTAAGCAAAACTCTTATTAAGCTTTTCATTACGAACCAGATAGTGCACCAACTCATCTTCATTCTTTGGAGGCATATTCTTAACAATGGCCCAATAGGTTTTCTTTACCTCTCCATCGCGAAACATCTCACTAAGCCGACTTAACGCCTTACTGGTTCTTGCCATTACGACGATGCCACTTACTGGACGATCAAGTCGGTGTGGTACACCAATAAACACATTACCAGGCTTGTTGTATTTCTCTTTAATATATGCCTTAACAGATTCAGACAGGGGGGTATCCCCTGTCTTATCTCCTTGAACTATTTCACCAGCATCCTTGCTGACAATTATAATATGGTTGTCCTCGTAAATAACTACCATTACATATTCATTCCGCCATCAACCTGAATTACCTGACCTGTTACATAAGACGAAAGATCAGATGCCAAGAAGGTGGCTACATTTGCTATATCTTCTACTTGACCAGCACGACGCAAAGGAATGTTTTGTATCCAAGCCTTGCGTACATCATCAGACAAAGCCTGGGTCATAGCAGTATCAATAAAACCAGGAGCAATAGCATTGGCACGAATGCCACGGCTACCAACCTCCTGACCAATACTCTTAGCCAATGCAATCAAACCTGCCTTTGAAGCTGCATAGTTGCACTGACCAGCGTTACCATGGACTCCCACCACTGAAGCCATGTTGATAATACTACCAGCTTTTTGCTTCAGCATGATGGGAGTAACGGCATGTATGAAATTGAAAGCTGATTTTAGGTTAACGGCAATAACCGCATCCCACTGTGCCTCTGTCATTCGGAGCATCAAGGCATCTTTTGTTATACCGGCATTGTTTACCAGAATATCAATCCTGCCAAAATCAGCTACAACTTGCTTAACAAGTTCTTCTGTTGACGTAAATTCTGCAGCATTGCTGGCATAACCTTTAGCCTTCACACCGAAAGCAGCTATTTCTTTTTCTGTTTCCAGTCCATTTTCATCAATTACCAAATCAGTAAAAGCAACATTGGCTCCTTCGCTTGCAAATTTTAAAGCGATACCCTTACCAATTCCACGAGCCGCACCTGTAATCAGAGCGGTTTTACCTTCTAAAAGTCCCATAATTCTTTATTTTATAATTTATTGTTTTCTTACTCTCAGAGCTCCTGCAAGAATATTCTCTACAATTCTCTTTGCCATATCATCGGAAATGCCCGGACCTAAAGTATCTTTGATATAGGGTACCTCTAAACCTTTCAGGCAATAGTGAATAATCTGTACAGTAAGTCCAATATTATCGATATGGAAAACATCCTTTTTCACACCTTCATTGAGAACTCTTCTCAAGAGCCCCATTTCTTTGCGATCAAAACGCTTTCTCACTTTCTCTACCAACATGATATCCTGGAAAAAATCTGCTTTGAGCGAGCCATTCCTGTGCACCACCTCTTTAATGGCCACCAAGCGAGTGAAAATCATCTCCAACAATTTCCTGTCAGGAGATAAATCTGCTTGAGCCACTGCCTCCATATATGCCATAAGTCTTTCCAACTCAGTCTCTATGACAGCCATATAGATTTCGTCTTTACCAGTAAAATAGGTATATACCGTTCTGCGTCCAATGTCACATGCAGAGGCTATATCATTGACATTGACATTTTCATAGCCCAGTTTCGCAAATAGCTCACGAGCTTTATTGACGATTCTTTCTCTTGTTTCAGTCATAGCTACATCTACTACATACATTCACATTGTGCAAAAATAAGATAAAATAATCAACAATACAAGAAATAGAAAAATTATCTCATAATAATTTGCCATTTCAAATAAAAACCGTACCTTTGCAACCGTAAACAAAGAATATCGCGGAGTGGAGCAGTTGGTAGCTCGTTGGGCTCATAACCCAAAGGTCGTTAGTTCGAGTCTAGCCTCCGCAACATTCAAAGGGTTAAAATGCTAATAACGTGCATTTTAACCCTTTTTTATAAATTCAATTCGGACAAAACTCGGACAGAATTGGCAGTCGGAAAGTATTCATGCTATAATCTTAATCACGAAAGTCTATGCTTCAGCTCCTGATGTTGCAGGATATGATAAAAAAAAGACAGCCTAATTGTTGTGTAACACAAAGGCTGTCCTGTCAAAGACGGCGGCTACCTACTCTCCCACCTTGTGGGCAGTACCATCGGCGTGACCGGGCTTAACTTCTCTGTTCGGGATGGGAAGAGGTGGAACCCCGGCGCTATAGCCACCTG
>JAGCCV010000078.1 GCA_017651505.1 Bacteroidaceae bacterium
GCTTTGATCTCATCAGCCGTGGCACCCTGCTCAATCATCTGACGCACCCAGGAAACACCTATGAGCTTCTCGAAGAAAGAGGTGAAGAACTTATTACCCATGCCAAGGTCGCGATAGGCATCAATGAGGTAGCTGAGGTCAATACCCTTGGTGATGAGGCTGTCCATAGAAAGGGTGGTGAGGTCAACTCCTTGACAGACTTTTCCAAGCAGTGGAGGGGTCTTGGCACCTTCTCGGCTTTCAGGAACAAAGGTGTAGGTTCGGTGCTTCAATGCTGGATGACCATAAACCTGGAAGGGATAGTCGGTGCCACGACCAACACTTACAGGAGTGGCCTCGAAATAACACAACGAAGGATAGAGGTAGATGGCGCGCAAATTAGGCAAGTTAGGCGATGGGGGAACCTGAATATCTGTCAGCGTATGATGGGTATAGTTCTGGCAAGGGATAACTACCAACTGACACACAACTTTGGTACCTAACCAGCCTTTTCCAACGGCCATCTTCGCCAACTCACCCAAAGTCATGCCATGCAGCACAGGGATAGGCAACCAACCAACACCACTCTTGTACTTCATATCCAAGACAGGACCATCAACCAAATGACCATTGGGGTTGGGACGGTCGAGGATGATAACCTGCTTGCCATAGTCAGCACAGACTGCCATCAAGCGGCACATAGTAATATAATAGGTGTAAAACCGAAGACCTACGTCTTGGATATCAATCAAAAGGACGTCGAACTTACTCATGGAGGTTGTCGAAGGACGATTGTTACCAGCATCGTACAAAGAGAGAATGGGGATACCAGTCTTTACATCAACACTACTGGACACATGCTCGCCTGCGTCAGCAGTACCACGGAAACCGTGTTCGGGGGAGAAAATGGCGGTGATGTGCTGCCCATCGCGCAATAATTTGTCAACTATGTTTTCTCCATCGGGTAGCAGGGCTGTATGATTGCCAAAAATGGCAACACGCTTACCCTCCAAGTAAGGATAGTATAACTCGGTACGGGCATCGCCAGTAATGACAATGCTATCTTGGGCTGATATAGAGGATGTCTCTTGAGAAGTGTTCTCTTGACGCGTGGTACGGGCGCTACAACTGACACTTCCAAGCAGAACAAGGACAAAGAAGTAGTATGAAAATATCTTCATAACAAAATGGGATTATTCTTATTGTCTGCAAATATATAAATATAAACTGAAAGAGGAAAGTAGAATGTGGGCTTCTCCTGAAAAAATGGAAAGGGAAATAGAATAACGAAATGTGAAAAAATGATTGAATATACAACAATCTCTCTTGTTTATTATGGCTTTTTTAAATGTAATATTTACATTTTTTAGTAAACTCTATATTGGAAAGATGAAAAAAAGCATTACCTTTGCAGAAACCATGTAGAGATAAATGAAGTTAATAATAGAAACAGGTTCTTTCGGTACAGAATGGGCTATCATAAGTGATAGAAAAATAGTGGCTGAGGCTCAGACCGAAGTCATTAACCCTTACTTTCAAACACGTAGAGAGATTAGCAGATTAGTGAGGCTCAATCTGCCTGATAGTTTTTTCCATAAGAAATATGAAAAAGTGTACTTCTACGGGTCGCGCTGTGGCACGGAGGAGCGTAAGAAGAAAGTGGAGCAATCGCTAATATCACAGTTTAAGGCGCATGTGATGGTGGACTCTACTTTGCTGGCAGCATCGCGCGGAATCTTGCATGAAGAACAGGGTATAGCTTGTGTGCTGGGCAACCACTCAGGTTCGTGCCACTATGACGGAACTAAGATTACAGAAAAGGTGTTGTCTGGTGGCTACTTGCTGGGGGATGAAGGTAGCTCTATCGTGCTGGGACGTATGTTCCTATCAGACGTAGTGAAAAGCATGGGGCCTGCTGACCTCACTGTGGACTTCTACGAGCATTTCACGGTGAGTCCCAACAAACTGCAAGACATGGTGTATGAGTTGAAAGAACCCGACTTGTTTATGGCCGATGTAGCGATATTCTTGAAAGAACACAAGGAACATTCATATGTGAGGGAACTAGTAAAGAGAAACTTCAAGGAGTTTTTTGCTCGTTGCGTGATGCATTATGATTATAAGAATTTACCTATTTGTGCAGTGGGACATATGGCGCACGATTTCAAAGATATATTAGAGGAGGTTGCTATGAAGTATGGCTCTCATTTGGTGAAAGCAGTAGAGCTGACACCAATGCATGGACTACTGAAATATCATCTAAAACATCCTGAGGTATAAAAAAGAGTCGTGTCTAAAGTAACAGACACGACCTTTTTTTGTCCAAAACCCCGATTTTAATCCTCCCGTAGTAAACGGCTCGTCCTCCCGTAGTAAAGCGACGACCCTCCCGTAGTAGAGTTTTTACGCTTTTTTGCTGCCTTTGAAGACGTATCACATCTGAAACTGACAAAGCCAGCATTTGGTAATTTCAAACCATGCGATTGTTAGTAGCAAGCACGCAATTATTGAAACAACCCCTTTGCGTTAAGAATTCAATCGCTTATAAAGCTTGCTCTTTAATAAGGTACTCGGCAATCTGCACCGCATTAAGAGCAGCACCTTTCTTTATCTGGTCACCCACAATCCAGAAGGTGAGGCCATTGTCGTTGGCGAGGTCCTTACGGATGCGACCGATATAGACGGGATCCTTGCCTGCCAAGAAAAGCGGCATAGGATATTTCTTCTCGGCGGGGTTGTCTTCAATGACCAAACCCTCGGCCTTGGCAAATGCCGCTTTAGCATCTTCTACTGACACTGGGCGCTCGGTTTCAACCCAGATGGCCTCGGAATGGGAGCGCAACGATGGCACACGAACACAGGTAGCACTTACGCGTACATCACTATGCATAATCTTGCGGGTCTCATTGAACATCTTCATCTCTTCTTTGGTATAGTCGTTCTCGGTGAAGACATCAACCTGGGGGATAAGGTTGAACGCCAACTGATACTGGAAGCGCTCGACGGTGACAGGATCGCCTGCCAACACCTGACGGTACTGATCGTAGAGTTCCTTCATGGCGGCAGCACCAGCACCACTGGCAGCCTGATAGGTGGATACATGCACACGGGTGATGTGTGACAGTTGCTCAATGGGCTTGAGAGCTACTACCATCTGGATGGTAGTGCAGTTGGGATTTGCAATGATGCCTCGCGGACGTACCTTGGCATCGGGGGCATTGACCTCCGGCACTACCAATGGCACATCAGCATCCATGCGGAAGGCACTGGAGTTATCAATCATCACTGCACCATACTTGGTGATGGTTTCGGCATATTCCTTAGAGGTGCTGGCACCAGCCGATGTAAAGGCAATGTCAACACCTTTGAAGTCATCATTATGTTGCAGGAGCTTTACCTTAATCTCCTTATCTCTGAAAGTGTAAGTACTACCCGCACTGCGTGGCGAACCAAACAACAGCAGTTCGTCAATGGGAAACTCTCTCTCTTGGAGTACACGCAGGAACTCTTGTCCTACGGCACCACTTGCTCCAACAATTGCTACTTTCATATCTTCTATGTTTAAATTCAGTGCAAAAATATAACAATTTGGTCAATAAATAATGCAAAGTGGGAAATTTTTCGTTATTTTGTAGGGGAAAGGCTTTTCCCCGCCCTACAAAGAACAGACAGCATGGAGTGGTTGTACCAATATATCAGTTTCCCTATTACCGATCCAACCTGGATATTCCTGTTGGTGCTGGTGATGATTCTATTTGCTCCTATCGTTTTGGAAAAACTTCGCATACCTCATATCATTGGTATGATTATGGCAGGCTTGTTAGTAGGTGAGCATGGCTTCAACATCTTGGCGAGAGACAGCAGTTTCGAGTTATTCGGCAAGGTGGGACTATACTACATCATGTTCCTGGCTGGACTGGAAATGAACATGAACGACTTCAATGAGAACAAGTATAAAGCTATGACATTGGGTCTGCTATGTTTCTTCATACCTATCACCATAGGGTTCGTAACTAACCTGAGCATACTACACTACAATGTGGCGACAGCGGTGCTATTGGCCAGTATGTATGCATCAAACACGCAAGTATCATACCCCATCGCCATTAAATATGGCATATCTGGACAACGGGGAGTGAGTATTGCTGTTGGTGGCACGGCAGTGACAGACACGCTGACGCTGTTGGTACTGGCAGTGGTGGCTGGTGTACACCGTGGGGATACGGATGGGAGCTACTGGATATTACTGGTGGGCAGGGTCATCGTGATTGGTACGCTCATCATTTTATTGTTTCCTCGCATAGCGCGTTGGTTCTTCCGTCGCTACGACGAGGTGGTGACGCAGTATATCTTCGTTCTGGCCTTGGTGTTTTTAGCAGCGGCATTGATGGAGCTGGCAGGCATGGAGGGTATATTAGGGGCCTTCCTTACGGGCTTGGTGCTTAACAGGATGATACCACATGTGTCGCCTTTGATGGGACATCTTGAGTTTGTGGGCAACGCGTTGTTCATTCCATATTTCCTCATTGGAGTAGGCATGCTCATCAACTTACATGTACTATTTGGTAGTCTCAATGCCCTGATAGTGGCAGCGGTGATGATTGGCGTTGCACTGACGGGCAAATGGATAGCATCGTTCTTGGTACAGAAAATATTCGGATTGAAAAGCATAGAACGACGACTGATTTATGGTCTGAGTACGGCCCAGGCGGCGGCCACATTAGCAGCAGTGATGGTGGGATATAACATCATTTTGCCTGATGGCTCTCGTCTGCTGAACGAGGATGTGCTGAACGGCACCATCTTGCTGATTTTGGTGACGTGCATTGTAAGTTCACTGGTAACCGACCATACGGCACGTCAGATTGCCATAAACGAGACACAACCTGACGAACACTTGCGCCGCTCAACGGAGAAAATTCTCATTCCAGTGGCATACCTCGACACGATAGATTATCTGATGGAACTTGCGTTGATGATTAGGAGCACGACATTCGAGGACAATATATTGGCACTGCACGTGATGACGGATGCTGGTACCGAACAGAGTGAAATGAAGGGTCGTCTTTGTCTTGACAAGGCGGCCAAGGCAGCAGCAGGGGCGAACGTGAGACTGGTGCAACTGAGCCGTTTTGATGTGAACATATCGTCGGGCATCATTCATACAGCAAAGGAGCAAGATGCCTCGTGCCTCGTGGTGGGCATGCACCGCAAGATGAACATCATGGACTCGTTCTATGGCAAGGTGACAGAGAGCTTGCTGAAAAGCATTCACCGTGAAGTGATTGTAGCTAAGTTTTTGATGCCGCTGAGTACCATAAGACGCATCGTGGTGGCGGTACCACCTAAGGCTGAATATGAGGCGGGCTTCCAAAAATGGTTACGTAACGTATGTCGCATGGGGGCGGTAATGGGATGCCGTGTGCATTTCTTTGCCAACGAAAAAACAACGGGTTACATACAGAGTTTTTTGGTTACGAAATATAAACAGACGCGCACAAACTTCTCACTCTTAGAGAAATGGGATGATTTATTGCTGCTAACGGGTTATGTAAACTACGACCACCTACTGGTGATTGTGAGTGCTCGAAGGGGCTCAATATCATACAATCCTCTGTTTGAGGAGTTGCCGAAGCAGATTGGCACGTACTTCAATAATAGTAGTTTGATGTTGGTATTTCCTGATCAGATAGGTGACGAGGTGAAAGAGACCATCACTTTCTCGAAGCCTCTTGGCAGCAACGATGTGCAACTTTATGAGAAGATTGGGGCATGGCTGTATAAATGGTTTAAAAAACAATAGCAATGATTCATCTGGAAAATATAGTGAAGAGCTTTGGCTCGTTGCAAGTGTTGCGAGGCATCAGTTTAGACATCAAGCAGCATGAGGTGGTAAGTATTGTGGGACCAAGTGGCGCAGGCAAGACAACATTGCTACAAATCATAGGTACATTGGATGTACCAGATGGGGGCAAGGTGCTGATCAACGGACTGGATGTGCTACAACTGAAGGAACGGACGTTGTCTGCATTCAGAAACCAACACATTGGCTTTGTGTTTCAGTTTCACCAACTGCTGCCTGAGTTTACTGCCATTGAGAATGTAATGATGCCTGCACTGATAGCGGGAAAAGATCGTCAGACTGCTCTGCGCGAGGCACTGGAACTACTGACATTCATGGGGTTGCAACAACGAACGGAGCATAAGCCAAATGAGCTGTCGGGGGGCGAAAAACAGCGTGTGGCGGTGGCGCGTGCTTTGGTAAATCATCCTGATGTGGTGCTTGCTGACGAGCCTTCTGGCAGTCTTGACTCACAGAACAAGTTGGAACTGCATCAGTTGTTCTTTGATCTTCGTGACCGTTTTGGACAGACGTTTGTCATCGTGACGCACGATGAGGCCTTAGCTACCATGACGGACAGAATTATTCATCTCAAAGACGGGGTGATTATTGATAATTAAGAAAAAGCCATTATTCAAAAGAAAGATAATGCCCTATTCTTTCTAAGTCTGAGGCCGTGAATTCTTCGTAGAGGACGAAAGGTTGGAGACTTGTAAGAGTGCCGTGCTTGCGACGATGTTCTACTATAGCCTTAGCTTGATAGAAATTTATATAAGGATGGCGTCGAAGGAGGTCAGCACTGCTCTTATTGATAGACATTTTTCGGATATCAGATTCATCAATGCTAAACCATGACTGCAATTGACTGGCATCGAGATTGATGTCGCGAAGCTGCCTCACCTCATAAAAACCACCTAACTGAGAACGGTATGTTACTATCATACGGGCGATGGCACTGCCAATGCCAGGAATCTTTTTTAACTCGGTGGTATCGGCCTTGTTTAAATCGACCACAGTGCCTATCTCATACTTCTCTACCTTCTCATAAATAGATTCCTTCAAAAGACTCTCCTTGGTTGAGCGAACGGAGTCTTTTTGGATTGGTAAGTCATTAGAAGGGGATTGTGTATCAAACTTTTGAATCATAATATAAGGCAACAACACATCATATTCCTCATCTCTTAACCCATAAATTTTACGGAAATCAGATGCTTGACGGAACACGCCTCCCTTGGCACGATAACGCAACACATTATTAACTACAAAAGGACGCAATCCCAATTGTACCAATGATAAAGAGTCGGCCGTATTTGGATCGAAAGGAAGCAAATGAAGCTGCACGGTTTCATCAGTAACTGAGGCATTGTCGAGGCTACCATCCTTCTGATGGAGGGTGTCAGCAAAAGCCTGTAAGGCAGCGTTATCTATATATGAGAGGACAGGTTGGTGTGTTCGCTCATACCAAAAGCTGGCACCGATAGTGAGCACAATGAGGGTAAGCAGTAGCACAATGGCACGCTTCTCAGAGGGATGGTAGAAAAGAAAATCTTTGAAAAACTGCCACATGTCTAACGCTTACAAGATGCCTAACTCATTGATGAACACGAAGGCTATCCCGATAGGAGCCACCACTCGCAGGATAAAGACAATAGCCTTATAGACAAACAAAGGCAGATGACCACCGCTGTTGAGCTCATCGCGCAAAATCTTCTTATCAAGATACCATCCCGTGAAGATGGAGATGAAGAAACCACCGAGAGGTAACATCAACTTAGCCGTTACGTAGTCGAAAATATCGAACAGGTTCATGCCAAAAAGGGTGTAGTCTTTGCCTACCCCCATAGACAAGGCACAGAAGGCACCAATGATTCCACATACTGAAGTGACCAGCCAAGCAGCTTTGCGACGGCTCATATTGAACTCCTCATGCAGATAGACCGTAACCACCTCGTGCATGGAGATAGTAGAGGTGAGGGCAGCCAACGACAACAAAAGATAGAAAGCTGAGCTGAGGATATAGATAAGCCATGGCAAACCAGAAAAGGCTTTTGTAAGCACATTGGGCAGGGTGATGAACACCAGACTGGGACCCGCATCGGGCTGTATGCCAACTGAGAAAGCGGCGGGAAAGATGATGATGCCAGCGAGAATGGCCACCAAGCTATCAATGGTTGCCACGTTAATGGCTGTCTTGGTAAGATTGGTGTCGCTCTGAAAATAAGAAGCATAGGTGCAGAGACATCCCATACCAAGGCTCAGCGAGTAGAATGTCTGTCCCATAGCAGAGAGTAACACGCCCGAGTTTACCTTGTTGAAATCGGGCATAAGCAAAAACTCCAGTCCAGGACCAGAGCCAGGCAGCATGACGGAGCAGATGGCCATGATGATAAGCAACACGAACAGCACAGGCATGAGAATCTTGGCAGAACGCTCGATGCCTTGCTGAACACCCTTGACAATGACAAAATGGGTGGCAAACATGAAAAGTGACAACCATAACACCGGTCGCCACGGACTGGCCGTAAAGGTAGTAAAGGAGTCGGTGAATTGTTCGGTTGTTTTACCAATAAGACCATTGCTCGCAGCTTTCAGGAAATATTCAAGCGTCCACCCTGCCACCACTGCATAGTAACTGAGGATAAGAAAACCCGTGAGTACACCCCAACGCCCCACCCACTTCCATTGTGTGCCAGGGGCCAAAATTTGATAAGCCCTGGCCGTATTGGAACGAGAATGGCGACCAATGGTGAACTCGGCAATCATGACGGGAATGCCAAAGCAAAGGATGCAAATAATATAAATAAGGATGAACGCAGCACCTCCATCGTTGCCCGTCTGATATGGGAAACGCCAGATGTTTCCTAAGCCTACGGCTGAACCTGCCGCTGCCAAGATAGCTCCTATCTTGCTTCCAAAGTTTACCCTACTCACTTCACTCATAATGACTGATCTTTACCAAATATCTATTATTATTTAGATTTAAGTTACAAAAATACGAATTATTGTGTATTTTTGCATTAGTTTTATTAACTTTTTACATATGAAAGCTTTTATCTTACGATATCCCTTTTCCATCGCCATTATTTTGTTGGTGACATTCCTTTCTTTTTTCAAGCCTCCAAAGACCGACATTGATGATGTGCCGGGCATCGACAAGTTGGTGCACACGGCCATGTATTTCGTGATGGCTGGCTTGTTGTGGTTGGAGTTTTACAGAGGACAAAAAAAGACAAACGCACCCATTTGGCATGCCTGGATTGGTGCATTCCTCTGTCCACTGATATATGGAGGCGTAGTGGAGCTACTGCAACAATACTGCACAGAACACCGCGGTGGCGAGTGGCTTGACTTTGCAGCCAACTCCTTAGGTGTGATATTGGCCGCAGTGGCTGCCACATTTATATTGCCCAAACTACTGAAAAAGACAAAATCTCAATAAGTATAAATAAACTAACTGAAAATATAGAAGGTAACAAGAACAAACGGGTGTTGGGATTCGAACTCGACAATGACGAGGAAAAAGTCACCATAATTGTTACTGGTAAAAACAATGATCAGAATGTGGTTATTTACCTTCTTTCTTGATAGGATAGATATATTTTTAGCTACAATAGTTCGGGCAGGGTAAATAGCTTTGTTCCATTAGAGCCCTTGATGAGGATAGTCTTATCTTGGGGCTGGTGGGTTTTCAACACTTCTGACAAAGCATTGACATCGCTGAAACAGCTGAAAGCACTGCCTGTTTTAATGAACTCCTCTCCCACTAACAACACATCTTCAAAACCATAGTCCTGTATAAGTTGCACGATACGCTGGTGTTCGTGGTGGCTATCGGTACCCAATTCACGCATCTCACCCAGTATCAACATCTTGTTGTCTGCCTCCATGTGATAGAAATTGTCAAGGGCAGCCTTCATGCTGGTAGGGTTGGCATTGTAGGCATCCACAATCAGGGTGTTGTGTTCCGTCTTGGTTAGCTGCGAGCGATTGTTGTGAGGTTCGTAGGAGCGTAACGCAACGCAGATATCTTCAGGATCCACGCCAAAAAGCACACCTACGGTGATAGCTGCCAGCATATTGCTAAGATTGTAGTCACCAATGAGTTTAGTATGAACGTCGTACCACTGACATTGTCCCCCATTGCCCCGCATTGCCCTCTCTAACAAAGAGGAGGCACCAGGAACAGCTGACCAACGAAAATGAAGAAAGACCGAGTGTTCCACAATCTCACCACGGACGGAGAGTCTGTCTGCATCTTTCTCTCCATAATAGACGGTACGCGGATTATCACTCAGCTCTCTTTCGTTAATCATTTCCTTCAAATCAGCACTGTCGGCGTTGACAATAATCTCACCGTTGGTGTCTTTGAGGAAGTCGTAAAGTTCTCCCTTGGTGCACTTCACCCCTTCAAAAGAGCCGAATCCCATCAGATGGGCACGACCTACATTGGTAATCAATCCGATGTTGGGTTCACACACATCCACCAACTCTTTGATGTCACCAGGGTGACTGGCTCCCATCTCAATGATAGCTATCTCATGCTCAGGCTTGAGACGCAAGACCGTCATGGGCACACCAATACTATTGTTAAGGTTGCCCTGTGTATAGAGCACATTGTATTTCTTGGAAAGAACAGCAGCGGTGAGTTCCTTAGTGGTGGTTTTGCCATTGGTGCCAGTAATGCCAATGAAAGGAATGCCCACATCGAATGTCGTGGTGGGAATAGGCGTCCCTAGATGACGACGGTGATAGTTAGCCAAGCGTTGCAAGGTCTCCAGACAATTATCCACCAAGATATAGCGAGCATCTCCCTCAGGAAGATAAGCAGCCTCATCAATCACTACATACTTACATCCTGCTTCGAGAGCCTTGTCAGCAAAAGCATTACCATTGAATGTTTCACCCTTGAGGGCTATAAAGAGCGAATCCTGCGGACAATTACGGCTATCGGTAGTGACACCGTTGCACTGCAGAAATAACTGATAAAGATTTTCTATCATAATTTCTTGGATTTATTTCATGCAAAAATAACGTTTTTTTCCGTACATTTGTAATCAAAAATACAGAAAGTTATGTTTAAAGGAACAATAAATGTCAACGGACAACTGCTGGACCTTTCAATACCCAAGCTGATGGGCATTGTGAACCTTACCCCCGATTCGTTCTTCGAAGGTAGCAGGGCGCAGACCGATATGCAAGTGGCAGAGCGAGTGCGGCTATTGCTGACGGAGGGGGCAGACATACTTGATGTTGGCGCCTACTCTTCTCGTCCAGGAGCCGACGACCTACCAGTAGAGGAAGAGATGAGGCGACTGCGTGAGGGATTGTCGGTGCTTCGAAAGGAAGCTCCTGGTGCCATTGTTTCTGTAGATACTTTCAGGGCAGATGTAGCAAAGATGTGCATCGAAGAGTATGGTGTAGCCATTATCAACGACATCTCAGGCGGCAAGTTAGACAGCAATATGTTTTCTACTGTCGCTCGCGCACACGTTCCTTATATTATTATGCACATGCAAGGGACACCTCAGAATATGCAACAAGCGCCTCACTATGAGGATGTGCTGAAAGATGTAATGCTGCACTTAGCCGATAAAGTGAGAATCTTGCAGGAATTGAAAGTGAATGACATCATCCTAGATCCTGGGTTTGGCTTTGGCAAGACACAGGCACATAACTTCGAACTCTTGGCACACTTAAACGAGTTTGATATCTTCCAGCTACCTCTATTAGTAGGTGTATCAAGGAAGTCAATGATATATAAGACGCTGGACATTACCCCTGCTGAGGCTCTGAACGGCACCACTGTACTGCATACCATTGCCCTAAGTAAAGGCGCCAATATCTTGAGGGTGCACGATGTGAAAGAAGCCGTTGAAGCTATCAAGCTTTGGCAAAACGTAAAAAAATATGAGTTTAACCAAGATAACTGAAACAAAATAAGATATGTTTTTCCAATTTGGCATTAAAGATTTGATTGATATCCTGTTGGTGGCTACGTTATTGTATTACATCTACAAAGTGATGAAATCGACTGGCTCTATAAAGGTGTTTACGGGTCTGATGATTTTTGTACTTACCTGGCTTGTGGTAACCCAGATACTGGAAATGAGGCTACTGGGCACTGTTTTCGACAAACTGATCAGCGTGGGTGTGATAGCTATCATCATACTCTTCCAAGAAGAGATTCGTCATTTCCTTTTCTCATTAGGCTCGCACCATAGTGCCAGTGCTTTCGTGAAGTTGTTTCTTGGCAGCAAAGATAGCCAAAGCTCACACGAGGATGTGTTACCTATTGTGATGGCTTGTTTGAACATGGCTAAGGGAAAAGTAGGTGCTTTAATTGTAGTAGAGCGTAACGTTCCGCTTGACAACATAGTACGCACGGGTGACACCATTGACGCCAACATTAATCAGCGTTTGATTGAGAACATCTTCTTTAAGAATAGCCCACTGCACGACGGAGCTATGGTAATTAGTCACAAGCGCATTAAAGCTGCTGGTTGCATTTTGCCAGTGGCACATAACTTAGACATACCCAAGGAGCTGGGTTTGCGCCATAGAGCCGGCATGGGCATCTCGCAAGAGACTGATGCTATAGCTATTATTGTGAGCGAAGAAACTGGTGGCATATCAGTAGCCAAAAAGGGTGAGTTTTTCCTAAGGCTGAATGCCGAGGAGTTAGAGCGACTGCTTACTTCTGAAGATTAATAAAGGAAATGGAGAATGGTGACATTCTCCATTTCCTTTATATTTCAATTACTTAATGTCTTAATAGTTATCTTGTACGAGTACGAGTGCGCGTATTATTGCCAGTGCTTTGCTGCATAGTAGAATTGGTAGTGCTGCTATTGCTGCGAACCCTTGTACCGCTTGTAGCAGGAGTAGTAGTATTAGTGCTGCTATTGCTGCGAACCCTTGTACCGCTTGTAGCAGGAGTAGTAGTATTAGTACTGCTATTGCTGCGAACCCTTGTACCGCTTGCAGCTGGAGTAGTAGTATTAGTACTGCTATTGCTGCGAACCCTTGTACCGCTTGCAGCTGGAGTAGTAGTACCAGTATTCGTGTTGGGGCGAACATTACTGCTATTACTTGTACGAGTACGGGTAGCAGGTACAGTACTATTGTTATTAACCTTGTCAGCATTCAAACTGGGGTTCACGCGTACAGCGTTCACCTTTTGGTTAGCCTGCTTAGCATCAGCACGTACCCTGTTCTCAAATACAGAGTAGTTCTGGTTGCCCACAATAGACTTTACGCTGCGGGTGTATTCTTTTGCAGCATCCTGAAGGTCGCGTTCCGTCATATTGACATCGTAGTTAGAACGATATCCACCTTGTCCGCGTCCAGTGTAGTTACCATAGTTCCCTCCATAAGGTGGGCGATTAGATCCACCATAGTAACCAGGGCCAACAGGATTATGCGGAGGAGGGGGAGGTCCAGGGTTAAAATTATAGTAACCAAAGCTAAAGTTTGGCATACTGTGGAAGATATAAAAATATCTTCTGTTCAGCTCTAACAGACGAGCGGCACGAGCCTGGTCGAGTGCCATTGCCAATACCATACGGTTAGTGATAGCATCTATCACACCCGCTTCGTAACCGTAGCGATAGCCATTATTATAGATGATATAATCCTCACTATAACCATAAGTATAATTGGTATATCCAGCTCCATCGTAAGTATCATACATGGTTCCGCAGCTGATGAATGCAAAACCGAAAACCAAAGTAAATAAAACCTTCTTCATATCCATGCCCTTTCCTTACTTTAAACGATTACTCTTTTACTACATAACGAGCAAAAAAAAAGAATACTGCGCAGAATTATTCTTTTTCTTGCGCAGTATTGATAGTTATTTTACTTTCAGGCTTTCACAATGTTCATTGTATCCTGGGCAATCATCAACTCTTCATCGGTAGCCAGAATCAACACTCTCACCTTAGCATCTGGAGTAGAGATGATGCCCTCTTTCCCACGAACGGTAGCAGCATTGAGGGCTGGGTCAATCTTCACGCCGAGGAACTCCATACCTTCGAGGGTATTGGCACGCATGCTGGCCTGGTTCTCACCCACTCCACCTGTGAATACTATGACATCGACACCCCCCAGTACAGCTGCATAGGCACCAATGTATTTCTTGATGCGGTAGTTGTACATCTTGTCGGCCAGGATAGCACGAGGATTACCCTCTTTCTGTGCCACCTCGAGCTCACGCATGTCACTTGATACGCCCGTAATGCCCAGCATACCACTCTTCTTGTTTAAGAGATCACTCATCTGAGCGGCATTCATACCCAACTTGTTTTCCAGGAAAGTGATTACACCGCCATCGACATCACCGCTTCGGGTACCCATGATGAGACCCTCCAACGGAGTAAGACCCATAGAAGTGTCTATTACCTTACCGTCCTTTATTGCAGCAATGGAAGCACCATTTCCTATGTGGCAGGTGATGAGCTTCAGTCCTTCCTTCTTAACACCTAAATAATCGCAAACATACTGTGTGATGAAACGATGAGAGGTGCCATGGAAACCGTAACGACGGATTTTATATTTTTCGTAGAACTCATAAGGTAAAGCATACATGTACGCATAGTCAGGCATCGTCTGATGGAAAGCAGTGTCAAACACACCAATCTGAGGCACGTTAGGCAGAATAGCCTTTACAGCATTTACGCCCTTTAGGTTAGCAGGGTTGTGAAGCGGAGCCAAATCATTGCAAGCCTCAAACTCTTTGAGAACCTCAGGCGTTAGCAGCACTGATTCGGTAAAGCGTTCTCCACCATGCACCATGCGGTGTCCCACAGCGTCTATCTCCTCATAGCTCTTGATGGCACCATACTGAGGGTCTATCAAGGTTTGGAGTATCAACTCCACACCTACAGTATGCTCTGGAATGTCTTTATGCACAATTTTCTTATCACCGTCTGGTAACGCAAATTTCAGGAAAGAATCAGCCAAGCCAATCTTCTCAATGCCACCAGAAGCGATGACGGACTTATCTGTCATGTCAAACAACTTGTACTTGATTGACGAACTACCGCAATTTAATACTAGGATTTTCATATGTTCTCAAATTTAAAATTACTTTTTAGCTGCC
>JAGCCV010000079.1 GCA_017651505.1 Bacteroidaceae bacterium
ACGTTTTTCGTAAAAAATGTGTAACTTTGCGGCATAATTGAAATATGTAGTGAACAAAGAGAAACTCGTTGATATCCAGTGGGATAATACATTCTAGCGAGCATTTCTCAAGTCGAACAAAAAGGCGCGGTACAAGTTGAACCGTCAAAGTGCTTATTTTCAAGTATTTGCACTTTCACTTACTTTCGAAAATTAGCTTTGTACCGATTAAAGCCGTAGAACGCCGATATTACGTGGATTGCCGTTGGTGCGTGGGAAAGTAGATTCTGCGTGGGGAAGTAAAATACTTAGTTGCATCGGAAAATACCTTATTTTCAGCGGAAACATGCAGAAAAATGCAAATTTCCGCTGGTTTTAGAGACTTTTTTTTTGTATATTTGCAGCGGAATTTAATATTTTATCACAATGATTATCGGACGTGAAAAGGAACAGCATGAATTGCAGAGTCTTCTTGACAAGGACGAATCGCAGTTCTGTGCAGTCTACGGCAGAAGGCGTGTCGGCAAGACATATCTTATAAGAGAGACTTTCAACTACCAATTCTGCTTTCAGCATACAGGAGTTGCTAAGGGAACGCTGCGCCAGCAACTGACAGCATTCCGCAACTCCCTAGTGGCAGCAGGCTTTGCCAAGTGTGCCATACCAGCAACATGGATTGATGCTTTCGAACTGTTAAAGCAACTCATCAACGATGCTCCGGCGGGCAAGAAGGTGGTGTTTATTGATGAACTCCCCTGGATGGATACACCAAAGGGCAACCTCATTGGTGCACTGGAAAACTTTTGGAACGGTTGGGCTACAGCACGAAGAGAGAAGGACATCGTACTCATTGTGTGTGGTAGTGCTACTTCATGGATTAGCAAGAAACTCCTAAAAGACAAAGGTGGTCTTCGCGGAAGGCTGACAAACCGCATTAAACTTCTTCCTTTCACGCTTCACGAATGTGAGCTATTTGCCAAGAGCGCCAATCTCGCACTTGGGAGGAAGGACGTGCTGGAACTTTATATGATTCTTGGCGGCATACCCTACTATTGGAGTTTCCTAAAGAAAGGACTGAGCGTTGCACAGAATGTGGACCAGTTATTCTTCACGGAGACAGCCCAACTGCATGACGAATTTGAAGCACTCTATTCCGTCCTGTTTAAGCGCCCAGAGAATTACCTTAAAGTCATTAGATGCCTGAGCGATGGAAAGAAGTCGGGCATGACCAGAGAGGAAATCCTGCGGATGTGTAAACTTACAGACGGTGGCACTTTCTCAACCATACTGGAAGATTTGGAAGAGTGTGGATTCATTCGACGCTTTGCTTCTGCAGATACAGCTGATACAAACGCTCTTTATCAACTGATAGATAATTTTACCCTTTTCTACTATCTATGCATAAAGAAGAATGCCTTCAGCGATGAACATTATTGGAGCAACACATTTACCTCAACGTCACATAACGCATGGAAGGGACACGCTTTTGAACGGGTGTGCCTTCAACACGTCCAGCAGATAAAATCAGCACTTGGAATCTCAGGAGTGCAAACAAATGTGTGCTCGTGGTTTACACATGGAACAGAAGAGAGGCGCGGAGCACAGATAGATCTTGTAATACAACGTGCAGACGGCTTTACCGACCTATGCGAAATGAAACATTCTTCAAGTACGTTCACGATTGACAAAGAATATGCATCGAACCTTCAGAATAAGCTTGAAGCATACCAGGAACTATCAAAAGACAAGCGCACTCTGCATCTAGTGATGGTAACAACAAATGGCACTGTGCACAATAGTTACTTCAACATGATACAAAATGAGGTAACGATGGATGACCTGTTTGCAATATAACTGTACCTCACATAAAAATGCTGCGGATTCATAAAAAGTTGCGCATTCTGCTCATTATTCTAGAAAAATACGTATCTTTGCAGAATCATTGAAACATGTAGCGAACAAAGAGGAAGTCGCTGATATCCAGATGAATAATACATTCCAGCGAGCAACTCTCAAAACGAGCAAAAAGAGCGCGGTACAAGCCACATCGTCAAAGTGCTTATTAACAAGCACTTGCACTTTCAGTTACTTTCGAAAACACTTTCGAAAATAGGCCGTGTACCGATTAAAGCCCTTGAACGCCGATATTTACGTGATTTCCTGTTGGTGCGTGGGAAAGTAAAGTCCGATTCACAATTGGATGTTTACAAATACATTGACTGACCGACTTCTGCGGGCGGTTTTTTGGTTTATACCGATTTTTTTATAAAAATGCCATATCACTCCGTTTTTTTGTGAGAAAATGCATATCTTTGCAGATGGAATGAAAAAGATATTATTCCTACACGGCTTCTTTGCCAGCGGTCAATGCGTACCAGCAATGGCTTTGCGTGATGCATTTGCGGACAAGGCTCTGGTGCAGACACCCGATTTGCCGACACATCCGAAGATGGCATTGGAGCAGATAAGGGAAATTTGCGACAATGAGAAGCCCGATTTACTGGTCGCCAACAGTTGTGGTTCGTTCTATGCTCAGATGGTTGCTCCCATCGTTGGCATACCAGCCTTGTTGGGGAATCCTCATTTTCAGATGACGGCATTTCTGAAAGAGCGCATCGGAGAACATGAGTACAAATCGCCCCGTAAGGATGGCAACCAGAAGTTCATCATCAATGAAGCCTTGATACAAGAGTTTTCAGAATTGGAGACCGTTCAGTTCAACTATTGCAACCCTTATTACAAGGAAAAAGTATGGGGCTTGTTTGGCGAGCAGGACACACTGGCACATTTTGAACCGTTGTTTCTGGAGCATTACAACCAGTCATTCCACTTTCCTGGTGCTCACACCCCAACGGCTGAAGAAGTAAGGACTTGGTATGTGCCTTTAATAGAGAAGATGCTGATGGAGTACCAACAACCAGAAGATGGCATTCGCTACTTTCAGCATTTCAAAGGAGGTAAGTACCGCTACATCCGTACCGCCTTCGACTCAGAGACCAAAGAGCGCATGGTCATCTATCAGGCCCTGTATGGTGATAAACAGTATTGGGTACGTCCTGAGAAGATGTTCTTCGAGAACATTGAGCGTGATGGACGAATTTTCGCAAGATTTACAGAGATTAAAGTATGAAACTGAAGAAACGCAAAATCAAATATGCAACCATCTTTTTCCTTTGTTGGTTTGCTCTGTTAGTCATACTGGTTGATGGAATTCTGAAGTTCCAGACATTAGTTGACTACTTCGGTTCCTACACCTTGGTAGAGGTGACACTATTATTGTTGGTCATTATACCTACACTGGCAGTTTATAGATTCACAAAAGAATAGATAGTAAAAAACAGTAGTATATATGACACAATTTATCTTGTATAATGCGACCTTTTTATTGGTCATAGCCCACTTCCTTGACAGTGCAAAAGAGCGAGAGTGGACAGACTTCCTATACAAGGGGAGTTACACAAGTTGGCTCATCTCTTCATTGTTCCTGATAGCCTTGGCTTTAGTTGGCATAGTTCCTGTTTATTTAGGTAACGGATTGGGAGATATATTCTCTACCATTGTCGCACTTGGTGGATTAGGAGCAGCCGGATATCATATTCCGATGCATCGAACAGGAAAGTCCAAGGTGTGTAACAATAGTCTTTCCTATGCAATTATGATTATATTGTCCATTCTGTGTTTTGCACTCTTGGCAACACTATTCATATAAAAGGCCAAAAAGGTAAATTGAAAGCGTATGATTACAAACAGTAAATACAGACATACTTATACAGCGACGGCATCGGACATTACTCCACTGTATAGGCTTACACCTAATGCGATGCTGATGTACTTCCAGGATAGTTTCGCACGCTTGATGACGATTCACAACGTTGCAGCATTTGACATCGTAAAACAGCATCGTATGTGGGTCATCACCGAGGTGCAGATAGACTTTCAGCCAACAGTTACATTTTGGTCTGAGGATTTCATTGTAGAACTATGGGTGAGCGAACTGTCATCACTCCGCATCTACTGCGATTTCCGAATCATCCGTGCGGATAACGAACAGTTGATAGCTTCTGGCACAAGTCAATGGAATATCCTGAACCTCGATACAAAGAGACTGGAATCTACCGACTTCCTTGCTGACAAACTGACTGTTGTGCCTGAACTGATGACTTCCAGCCATAAGAAAGTGCGATTCCCAAAACCGCAGTCATGCAATATGCAGACGGAGCATCGTGTGACCCGTCTTGATCTGGATTTCAATTTTCACGTCAACAATCGCGCCTATATTAGTATTGCCATGCTGGCGATGCCAAATGACGTGCTTGCCACCCAGACACCTTCATCTGCTATCGTTCACTGGTTGCATGAATCCTATCTCGATGATGTGCTTACGTGCCGTATGTCGCGTACGGAAGATGGTAGTTACCTTCACACGCTGATCAATACTGAGGGTGTAGTAGTTTGCGAAATCATGAGCCAATGGCAACCACAACCTGAGACTGCTGATGTCAGCGAAGTCCTAAATCGAGATTTGTGAATCGAGCCAATTATAGGCATCTTTTGAATGATGAAGCATTTAATCGACATACACGATATTGAGCAAACATTGGCAGACCATCGTCTATGCCTCTTTTATATCAAGGCTCCAGATTGTGGAGTCTGCAATGTTATGCTTGACAAGGTGGAACGTCTTGCTGACAGTCATCAATCACTATGTTCTTTCTATACAGACATAACTGAGGAACCTCTCATTGTAGGGCGTTTCCTTGTTTATTCCGGCCCAACAGTTCTATTGATGTTGGAAGGGAAGGAAATATATCGAGGTTCTGGGTTCATCAACTTGGAAGAACTGGATTGTAAAATTAAGCAATACATAGAGTCATGATACGCAACATTATACTTGTAGCTATAGGAGGTGCAGTTGGATCTGTATGCCGCTATCTTGTTTCAAAGATGGTAGCGTCATCTTTTCTATGGGGGACGTTTACCGTCAATATCCTCGGTTCTTTGATAATCGGTCTGCTTGTTGGTTTGGTCAGCAAGGGCAAACTATCGCCTGAGATGAAACTACTGCTCATTACAGGCTTCTGTGGTGGCTTTACCACGTTCAGCACCTTTGCCAACGAGTCATTCACGATGCTGAAAGCAGGTGATGCACTTCTTGCCGCTCTATATATAGGAATCAGCATCAAAATAGGCATCATGGCCGTATGGCTGGGAATAAATATCACAGAATCGATAAAATAAAAGGTATCTTATAACAATGACACAGGAACAATTCAAAGAACTTATACGTAGTCAGCAAGGCGAACTGAATGCCGTGCTGATGTACCAGAGCCTTGCAAAAGTTGTGAAGACAGACAAGGAGCGTGATGCATTTCTCCAACTTGCAAAAGAAGAAGGCCGTCATGCCAGTGTTTTCCATGCCTATACCAAACAGGCATTAAAGCCCAAGAAAACAATGGCTGTCATCATGCCGTTCCTTTATCGGCTTTTGGGAAAGAAGAGATTGTATAAGATGATAGCCAAGGGAGAGTACGATGCTGCCATTGGGTATGAACACTTGATTGCTGACTTCCCAGATGTGGAAAGCGTAAAGAACGATGAAAAGCGTCATGGAGATATGGTTTCGTCTTTACTTGAATAGGAAGATAGATGTAAAATGGCAAACATTCAAATTATACAAGGAGGATTCGAGCAGAAGCTAAAGCTTCAATTTGCTCCAGGTATCAAGCACGATTTCAAGAGTAAAAACCCAACGACTCGTTGGAGTGACATTATACAACTGAAATGACAATATACTCAATATTTATATGAATCCTATTGCCATCAGACTTCTCAATCAGCAGCATATCGCTCCACAGTTCAGTACACCAACTGAGGTGGTGCGGTATATGGGTGCCATGCAAGCACAAGAATACCGCATGATGCGCTGGGCTGTGGCAATGCGCACTGGAAAACCGTCAATCAAAGCATTCAAGAAAGCTTTTGATGAGGGCAAGATTATCCGTTTGCACCTGATGAGAGGCACATGGCAGCTGGTATCTGCAGAAGATAAGATAATTCTTTAATGCTACTTTCGACATTTCGACCTTTTTGTTATCTTTGTTTATGTGATAAAACATCAATAACATGAACAAAACAGGCAAAGAACCAAGCTCGTGGCTCAGGCGCTTGCGGTGAGGCTTATTAGGCATCTGTAAAGAATGTTTCTTCAACTCTGGAGCAAAAAATTTACAAAATTCATCGAGAATACAGAAAATTTCTATTATATTTGCAGTCGTTATTGGGAGTGGGCATTAATTGTATTTGTTTGATTCTCAACCGTAAAGGTACAAGAAAGCTTTTCACTCCCACGACTTTTTAAGAAACTCTCTTAAAATCAAACTCACTTTAATATAAACAAAAAAAACATTTGTCACATTTATGAATTATAATAAAGGAAAGAAACTACTTTCAGAAAGATTCTACCTAACATGGGCAGGAGAACAGATGAGCTGGACAGTCAGAATGACACTGAAGATGAGGGATGCCGTTGACGGAGATTTATTGCGTCTGGCTGTTGAATCAACGCGTCAGCGATATCCATATTATCAAGTGAAGCTCGGCATGAGGAAAGATGCTGAAGGCACGGAGTATTTTGTTTATGAAGACAACAGCGAACCGTGGGTGACCAGCAAAGGGGAAACCCCTGTGAGGCTGATAGCCCCAGAGTCGAACAACCATCTGCTTGCATTCTGTTACTGGGACGACTGCATTGCAATCGATTTCTTCCACTGTTTGACCGATGGTACAGGAGCCTATAACATCCTACGCACCTTGCTTTATAATTATTCTTGCCGCCGCTATGATGCGACTCTGAGTCATGAAAGGATATCACTACCAAAAGGTGTTCATATAGAGCGCATTCTTACTCCTGAAGGAATGAGTATGGCGAACATTCGAGTAGCTGGTGACACTATTAGCCCAGAAGAATGGGAAGACCCTGCCGCACAGGCCAAGCCTGACCACCTGCACCCGTTCCCCCTTCCGGAACGCCCACATTGTGTCAACCTTACCACACAGGCCAAAGCGATGGTAAACGAGGCTGTGGAAACCGTCAACATCCTTGTTGAAGAGCAAGAGATGATGAAATATGTGTCCTCAAGCGACACATCGCCCGCCACGCTCGTGTCGCTGCTGCTTAGCCGTGCAATTGCCCATCTGCATCCCGACCTGACGGAAGGAGTGCCAATGGTATCATTGGCCATCAACCAGCGCCCCGCCCTTGGCTGTCCGCAAGCAGGGCAAACTATGGCATCAGCACTACGCCTTACTCTGAACAATGAGATGCGAGGAATGAACCTTGAAATGCAACAGACAATATTCCGGGGCATGGTGGTTCTGCAGTCAAACGATGACAATGTCATTGAGAATTTCTGGCAAAGTCAGAACACACAAGACTTGTTCGAAAAGATTCCCACCCTTGAAGGTCGCCATCAAGCAATGGTCAAATCCTTCAGTGTAGTGCCATCGGCAACAACAGCTTGTGTCAGTTATGTGGGCAAGGCTAATCTGGGTGCAGCCGAACAATACGTCAGCGAAATGTACACTGAGGCCTATACACCATTTGCCCTCGCTATTGAGATGAGTGCCGTGGGCGGCACCTTCTGTATCAGCCTGATGCAGCGGTTTGCAGATGACACGTACCTTGAAGCTTTTCTTGACGAATTCCGCCAGATAGGTTTGCAATATCGCATTGCTACTCGCCATCCGACGACGATAGCACCCATAGCAAACTATCGAGAATTGTTTCATAAATGAGCGGATATACAATAGTAACTGATACTCATTTACTACTTTTGCGAGGAAACATATAGAAACAGCTGCACTAATAATGACAAGATGAATGATAATTTGAAAAAGTATAGTAAAACTAAACGAGCTTGTTACCTGGGATTTGTGACACAGGCCATCGTAGCCAACTTTACACCTCTCTTGTTTATTGCTTTTCATCGTGAGTATGGGATTCCAATAGCCAACCTGGCACTTATCCCTGCTGTTTTTTATGTTGTACAGTTACTAACCGACTTTCTTTGTGCTAAGTATAAAAACATAGACTATCGCAAGAGCATCATCGTTTCAGAGATAACCTCTGCCCTCGGACTTGCTGGCATGGCCTTTATTCCTTCACTCTCTCCCACTCCACTTGTGGGAATCTTGATTTGTGTATGTATATATGCAATCGGGAGCGGCCTTATAGAAGTGCTGTGTAGTCCTATCATTGAGGCTTGTCCATTTTCCAACAAGGAAGAAATGATGAGTCTGCTTCATTCCTTCTACTGCTGGGGTGCTGTAGGAGTGATTATCGGTTCTACGCTATTCTTTACACTCTTCGGATTGGACAATTGGCGCATCTTAGCTTGCCTTTGGGCATTGATTCCCCTTTATAATATTATCAATTTTTCCACATGCCCTATTGAGCCTATCGTGCAGGATTCGGAAGGGATGAGCATGAGCCAGCTTATCAGAAATCGATTGTTTTGGATCTACTTGATTTTGATGATAGCCGCAGGAGCCTCTGAGAGTTCAATGGCACAATGGACCTCTGCTTTTGCAGAAGCATCATTGGGTGTCGACAAATCTATAGGAGACTTAGCCGGACCTTGCGGATTTGCATTCTTTATGGGACTTGGACGATTATGGTATGGAAAGAAAGGTCAGAATATGGACTTGTCAACATATATGACCATAGCAGGCATCGTATGCTTTGCAGCCTATCTCACAGCCTCGCTGGCACCTGTTCCACTTATTGCCTTTATAGGCTGTATGATGAGTGGTCTTGCTGTAAGCATCATGTGGCCTGGCTCCATCAGCCTTACATCCGCACGTATTCCCAGAGGCGGAACAGCTCTGTTTGCACTACTTGCTCTCGCTGGTGATGCTGGAGGCACTTTGGGGCCATCGTTAGTAGGGCTGGGCACTCAAAACAGTGATAACAATATCCAAAGCGGATTGCTTGCCGCATCTATCTTTCCTGTTATTTTGGTTATCTGTCTGTTTTTGATTAGGAGTAAAAGAACAAAGCTAAGCATGGGGCAATAGATATACCTTGCTAACTTTTATGCCAACACGAATTATCCTTGCCTGCACCTATCTCAAAATGATGCTTAGTAATGCCTAAATCCATATGGGTATAGCCTTCCAAGGAGCCCTCTTTTAGCAAGCACTTTATGCTTGCCATTCTCCACACCTACATATATTCAAACGAGAACTTCAGCTGGTTCATGGCTGTTGGAGCCAGCAAAGCTATCTTGATACCTTTTCTAAACCAAGAGGAGGTATTGTCACTAACATCACCATATCTTTATAGAAATGAGAACAGCCATACGATATGATTTAAACTGATGTAAAATTGCGCATGTCCTCAATAACACGCTGACGGAGGTAAGCCAAGAGACGAGGGTCATCATTGGAATGTAAATAGAAACTTCGCACAATATCAAGCACCACATAAGGGAGCAATGCCTCGTTTAATGCAGTGATATCCTCTTGCCCGACATACGCTTTTGCAAAAGAGTTCCAGAAAGCGACCATTTGTTCACGACTCATATGAGTAAGGTTCTGCACGGGAGGCAGTACGCTTTCTTCCATCATCATCTTGTATAGATGCGCCAAATCCATCATATAAAAACCTTGAGAAAGCCACCCCAAATCAATCCAATAGTGCTTTCCATCAGCTACAATCAAATTACCTACCTGAAAATCGCCGTGCAGGCACATGCCTGTCTCTGGCATCGCATCTGTAGTCTCTGACAATAATTCCCTTTGTTCATCCGTCAGCAAAGGTGAAATAGCGACGGCCTTTTGCAGCAACCCCTTCATAGATACCACATGTTCAGACAGTTCAATATGTGTCTGATGTAACTCCTTCCCTACCTTGGCCATTAATGCAGCAAATTCAGGAATACGTTCTGGCTCATCTGCACAAAGTCTTGCTATTGACTTTTTGCCTTCTATTTTCTGACTAATATAGCCATAATCATTACCATCTCTTACTATTTCAAACACTTTTGGTGTAGGAAGACCAATGTTATAAGCAGTCTTGGCATCAAAGAATTCATGCTCAATTTTATCCTTTGTACCCATGTCAGTCCTGGATATCTTCAATAGCATACCAGGATAATTGTCTGATACAAATGCCTGTCCGTTATATCCGGCACCTACCTGCTTCCACTCGTTTATATCTATCTGTCTGTAGTCTTTCATCTTAAACTTATCAAGAATAAAACTGTTAATAATCTGACAAGCACAAGAACATCTATTTATCTATACATACAAAAAAACAAAAGGTTTTGTATTAGTCATACTCGCCACTTCGGTTACAGGGCATTCTGCTCTTCACCAACTGTATAATGACATGGACACATTCCTCACGGTATTGAATAGCATTCAAAGATTGCATCTACCACATTCTTTGGCATCTTCTTGGTAAAGAGGCTTACTATCCATACCACAGGGAAGCCACCCACCATGGCAATAGCGCCACAGTTAATGGGGTTGATTGGATTACCCAACAGCATATTCACCAATGTGAGACCAACGCCCCAGATAAAACAAGCCCAAACTGAGGCAGTAGTAATGTTACGAGAGTAAAGACCCAGCATGAATGGAGCCAAAAAAGCTCCCGCCAAAGCACCCCAAGAGATACCCATCAACTGTGCGATGAACGTAGGAGGGTTAAGGGCTATCAGCAAAGAAATGGCAATGAAGAACATAATCAACACGCGCATCACCACCACCTTGCGACGTTCAATCTTTTCAGACACAATATCATCGATGGCACCTTCCTCCACCTCGCCTGGCAGCGATTTCTTGTCACGATAAATCAAGTCAAGCGTCATCGTACTGGAAGAAGTGAGAACCAACGAAGCAAGTGTTGACATAGAAGCTGAGAGCACTAAAAGTACCACGAGGGCAATCAGGACATCGGGCAAGGTCACCAACATGGCAGGCACAATAGAATCGAAGGCTATCTTGCCGTTCTCCACAACAGGTTCGTATAGACGTCCGAAACCGCCCAAGAAATAACAGCCACCAGCCACAATAAGGGCAAAGATGGTTGAGATGACCGTGCCACGCTTGATGGCACTCTCGTCAGTAATGGAATAGAATTTACCTACCATCTGTGGCAAACCCATCGTACCTAATGAAGTAAGTACCACCACTCCAAGCAACCCCCAAGGATCGGGACCAAACAACGATGTAAAGCTACCAGAGCCTGGTTCTGTACTTCCATCAGCAGGAAGAACAGATAGTTTGGATACAGCTTCGGATAGTCCGCCTTGAGCAGTTATCACGGCAACAATCACTGCCACGATACCAAAGAGCATGATAATACCTTGGATAAAGTCGTTCATGGCTGTAGCTTTATAACCACCCAATATCACATAAACTGCGGTAAGGATGGCCATAATAATTACACAATATTCATAAGGGATACCGAAACCCATCTCGAACAATGTGGAGATACCTTTATACACACCAGCAGTATAGGGAATCAAGAACACAAAAGCGATGATGGAGGCAGCTATACGCAAACCTTGGTCAGCAAAACGAGTACCAAAGAAATCAGGCATCGTACGACTCTCGATATGCTGTGTCATCAGCTTGGTTTTTCTACCTAACAACAGCCATGCTAACAAAGAGCCTATCACGGCATTACCAATACCGATCCAAGCTGATGAAAGTCCGTATTTCCATCCGAACTGACCAGCATAGCCTACAAATACTACGGCTGAGAAATAACTTGTACCGAAAGCAAATGCCGTCAACCATGGCCCCACGGCACGACCGCCCAATACGAAACCTTCCACACTACTGGCTTGTTTGCGGGTATAAAGCCCCACACCAATCATCACAGCCAGAAAAACAATCGTCAATAAAACTTTAATTATCATATCTTCAGAATGCTACTTGCACTTGAGCTTGTAGCCAATTATAATCATTTCCTAATTGATTACCTAAAAGACAACGGGTGTATTGCAACTGCAAACGGCACTTCTTATAGAACCAGTATTGCATTCCCAAGGTGAGGTTGGTCTGATTCCATCCATCTACCTTGGTATTGCGATCATAGGTCTCGGCACTTGCCACCACATCAAGGGCATCAACTACGGGGATGCTGGAGGTGATGTATCCACCACGGGAGCCCACTTTACCATCTTCTCCGCCCAACCATTCGAGACGAATCGAAGCAGGTCGGGCTTCCTTATATTTACTGCCCGTATAGGGTTTGCTCTTATATTCAGCGCCTACACTATAACGGTTGCGCTTATAGTTATCGCCTACCTGAATATCAGGGTTCCAGTCTGCTGTTCCCACGGCATGTCCTTTTCCAATATAGCCAGATGCTACCAGTCTCAGTCCTTCAACAGGTCGCACCTCAAGTTTGGCAATAAAGTCTTTTTGTTTGTTTAAATCCTTGCGGTTGATACCTTGTCCGCTCATCAGAGCGAGTTCGTAATGCAACTTGCCTTCAAGCAGGTCGCCAAACACCTCAACACCCATATCACGACCATAATTCACACCGTTCAAAGGGTCAGGTCCCTCACCTGCAAGGTAGAGTACTGCCTGCGAATAGACATCTATCAGTTCCAGCTGAGTAGGAGACAAAGGGTTTTCCATAGAAAAGGAGTGCTTGAACTGTCCCAACCGGACGGTCAGCTCGTTGCCTTTAGTCACACGGAAATCTGTATAAAACTCTTGAACTACACTCGAAAAGTCGTGCATAAACAAGAACGACCATCTATCAGTAATCCTTGCCTTAGCCCATAGCAAAGTACGTTTCAAGTTAAATGAATTCTGTTCCTTGCCATTAGGATTCTGATAACTCCATCCAGCTTGGGCATAGCCATTAAAGGTGATACGAGAGGTGAAATCCTTCAACCAGTCAGTTTCATTTGGTGTCTGTTGTGCCTTGGTAATGATGCTTGTGGTCAACATCACCACGATCGCTAACAGTCTAAATTTACAAATCTTTCCTTTCATTTTGTCATTATTTTCTACGCTATTAATTTCTTAGCGACAGCAAAAATAACACAAATCTACCGGACAGACAAAATAAATGGATAAAAAACTAACTTATTACTTAGAAAAACAAACTATCTAAAGAAAAAAAAGGATATCTTAATAATAGATATCCCTGTAAACGTCAATAAACTCTTCACCATTCTCGTAATAGAATTCTACTTTGTCTTCTCGAGCCAACCAGCCTATGGCAGATGACAAATCAATGGCATTTAGTCCCGTAGATTGCAACAACTCGTTAAAAGATGCTTTTGATCCTTTATAGAACAAGGTTCGCCATACTAAACCTGCATTTGTGCCAATATCGTCTTTTCTCATTGCATTAATAATTTAGACATGTTATAATCATTCACCCCAAAGATATATAATAATATTTATTATTCAAATAAAATTGGAGTTTTTTTTCAATATCTGTAAATCTGTCGCAATTTTCTTCCAAGTTCCTCTCCTCGCAAATCGGTGGCAACAATGATACCATCACCGTCCAACAAGAGATTGGCAGGAATAGAGCTGATGCCATAGACAACAGAAGCCTCGCTGTTCCAATATTTGAGGTCGCTCAAATGAATCCAGTTAAGTTGGTGGTTCTTGATGGCATTGATCCACGACTGACGAGCACGGTCGAATGACAGCCCTACAATCTCGAAACCCTTTTCGTGGTATTTCTGATAGACAGCCTTCACATTATCCATCTCCAACATGCAGGGAGCGCACCAACTGGCCCAAAAGTCAATCAACACATAATTGCCTTTACCTACATACTCACTGAGTCGGTGACTCACCCCAGCGGTATCTGCCTCCACCAAGTCGGTAAAGCGCGTGCCAATATTGGTTTTCTCATAATGGTTCAACATGCGCCATGCTCCCACACAGAGTGGATGGGAAGCATAGGTATGGCGCTCATCCAAATATTCCTTCAGTTCGTCAACAGTGAGGGTATTATATATCTGAGAGAGGTAGAGAGCAGGTATCACATTATCCGGGTTGTCACGGATAGCGTTCTTCATCTCTACCACCACTTTATTATATGAAGCTGTCATCACCCTTCGCAGTGAATCACGCAACTCTGCCTGTCCCAGTCCCACTTGCGCATATTCCAACTGATTCTGCATGTAATCAATGGTGAGGTCTGTAATCTGCCTGTCAGCCTTATTCAGTCGCTCATTGAGCTTAGAGCCTTTCATCACCCCGCGCTCCATGTTCACTTCCACAGGGCTTCCGTCTATAATCAAATTGACGGGCAGGTTGTTTCCATTATCCGACAAGGTCACAAAGGTATGACGTTGCAAGACACCTGTAAAACGAAACTTGCCATTATCAACTTGGGCAGTGTCAATAGGTTCATTGCGTAAAGAATGCAAGAATACGGTGGTCACCCCAGCAGGCACGGTGCCACTGATAGTATAGCTTACCACTTCGTCTTGTGCCACCGTCACTAAACTGAGCATCAAACATGCTATGAGTAATAACCATCGATTCATTATTTACGTGTTGTTATTTCAATCACGCCATTGGCGCCTCGAACACCATAGCTAGAGCCGTCTTTAATAACTTTGATAACCGCAATTTCTTCTACTGGCACCAGATTCTCGATATCCGCCCCCTGAAGGGCAATACCATCAAGTACCACTAACGGTTCCGTACTCGCATTGATAGAGCTGATACCACGCACCATCACCTTGGTTGAACCTCCGTCTGTAGATACAATCACACCCGTCATAAAATTCCGCAGGATGTCAGCAATGGAACGCTGTCCAGAGCGCATTATCATCTCGTGGGTAACGCCATCACTAGATTTGGGAATGGGCAACATAGTATAGGGAATACGCTGTTCTTTTGTTCCGTCACTCAACACAAAGTCTTTCTTGTCTAACTCAACTGTGATATTCTTCAAGTCGCCCAATGGAAACTTGGCATCAGCCCTAGGCCCTGCAGTAATCTGTATCGTATCATCTTCAGCTACATCGAAAAAGTAGAACTTCCCTTCTTTATTGGTCTCTACCGCCCTATCGGCATTCTTCAGCCATACGTTGATACCTTTCATGGGCTTGCCTTTCTTCAAGATAACGCCTGTAATGTCATCTGCCATTGACGGAAGACAAACCAATGAGAATAAAACCAAACCGAATAAATTCCCTTTCATTATAGATATACGTATATTTCCGATGTAAAAATACAAATAAAAAAGAGAAAACAAAAACATCAGGCCAGTTTTTCACGCGCAGCCTTCTGTGCCAGGTATTTCTGCAAGCCTTCGTTACGCAACTTACACGATGGGCAATGGCCACATCCGTCGCCTGGAATGCCGTTGTAGCAGGTAAGCGTTTCGTTGCGCACCAGGTCAAGTACCCCCAGTTGATCAGCCAACTCCCAAGTCTGTGCCTTGTCAATCCACATCAGGGGCGTATGTAGCACAAACTGATAGTCCATAGCCAGGTTCAGCGTCACATTCAGCGATTTGATGAACGCATCGCGACAGTCAGGATAGCCGCTATAATCGGTTTGTGATACACCTGTAACCAAATGGCGGATACCCCGCTCACGGGCATATACGGCGGCAATGCTCAAAAAGAACATGTTACGTCCTGGCACGAACGTATTGGGCAGCCCTTTTTCCGGCACTTCTTGATCCATCACCATTGTCGCATCAGTCAGTGAGTTATGCCCTAACCTACCAATCAAAGGAATGTCCATTACCTCGAATGATACTCCAGCCTTTTCGGCTATCTTACGGGCCATTTCCACTTCTATCTCATGCTTCTGTCCGTAGCGATAACTCACCGCATACACTTCCTTAAACTCCCGCTTTGCCCAAAACAGACAGGTGGTCGAGTCCTGTCCGCCACTATACACCACCAATACTTTATCGTCAATCATCAGATATCTTTTACATTTAATACATTATACGATACGTTGTCATCATAAACATCTGTCTCCTCCATTTTCTTCACCGCCTTAACCACACGGATGGTTACTGGCAACACGATGATTTCATAGAGTGTCTTGAGGATGATCTGCGTAACCATCATGACAAAAAGTTCTTTCCAACCTATCAGCCAACCAAAGGCGATGGGAAAGAATAACAGTGAGTCACCCGTCTCACCTACTATGGTTGACCAGACTGCTCGCCAAGAGAAGTGAGCTCCTTTACTGGCAATCTTCATCTTGCTCATCACCCAAGCATTGAGGAACGAACCCACCAGATATGCTATCAACGAGGCACAGGCTATGCGAGGTGCCATGCCGAATACAAAATTAAAATGTTCCTCGCCCTCCCAAAAAGGAGCGGCAGGTACAGCTACGGCTATCAAGCCAACGGTTACGGTGAAGAAATTGCTGACAAAGCCACTCCAAATCAAGAGTCGTGCCTTGCGATACCCCCACACCTCTGCCACGCAGTCATTGATGATGTAGGAGATAGGAAAAATCATCAGTCCGCCTGTGACGCTGATGCCAAAAACATTGATTAATTTTGTTCCTAAGAGATTAGAAGCTACGAGACATACATTGAACAGTATGCCGAGCAGCATGAAAGTAACTGATACTTGCTGTTTCATATTTCCTGTTTTTTACGTGGTGTTCTGGAATACACGACTGCTATTCGCAGCATCATATATAAAATTTCGGCGCAAAAGTAGGCATAATCAGTGAGCTATGCAAACTTTTGCACCGAAAAGAATATTAGCAGTTAGTAAAGCTTTCAGAAGATGTAGTCGATACTGGCGCCAAACACCTTGTTGTGACGACTATAAATATTGGTACCTGGCATGGTGGTATTGTTGTAGTTGTCACTATGTTTGGTATATTTCTTATAATGTGTCCAAAAATAGCCTATGTTCACCTTCATACGCTGTGAGAGGTGTATCACACCACCCAAGCCGATTGAATAAGAATCACAGTAGAAAGAGGTGTCATACTGGAATTCATCGCTCAGTCCGTAGTCTGTAAGCTGAAAACCGGCACTGAGAGAAACATACTTGTGTGCATCCCATTCCACACCCATCTGATATTCATTGGTACCACGTGTCAGCGTTTTCTGCTTATCGTTGGCCATCTCTGCGTTTTTGTCGAAGAAGTGATGATATTCAGCACTGGCACGCAAAGTAGGCATTATTTCATACATCACCGCCCCGCTGAACAATGCAGGCACATCGCTCGGTGTATTCACACCGTCTCTATAAGCTGCCAAAGCACCGTTAGGATCAGAATTCTCCTTGGTATTGTTCTCAATGTTGAGGTTGGCTTTCAGTTCATATTTCAGAGCAATGTTCCATTTGTTTAACTTGACATGGGCACCTATGATAGGTGCTACACCCCATCCTTTCTGGTCAACATCCAGTCTGAGATCCACCAACGGCTGGTTGGCCAAAGCTGCTAAGGATGGATTGGCTGCAGCAGCCTGTTGAATTGCGGGGTTTTGCATCAGTTGTGGCTTAGCAGTAGCTGTGACATAACCTTTATAGCCACCCACGAAATAGTTCATACGAGCACCCGCATAGAGGGAGAGCCAGTCGGTAGCACGATAGGTCACACCTGCCTGGAAGGCATAAATAAACTGACGTCCCTTCATAGAGGAGTTCAAATCGTAAAGATCGGTAGCCGACTGAGCCCCTGCAAGATTCATCACACTTTGAATGGTTGGATTGGCAGCAATCTTAGCCATTACAACCGAGTCGAACATTGGCAAGCCCGTACTATAAGATGCCTCGCCGCCACCGCCTATCACGCCTCCATAGGCAGAAACAGCCCAGTCACCCTTTCTATAGGTCAAAAAGAGTGAAGGAATTACAGGTGCCGAAGCTGTGCCTTTGTAGAAACGGTGGTGGTCGGTTTCTGGAAACAGGGGGAAGGTAGCATCGATATTGCGCTCCTGATAGGCATTCTGCCAGTTAAACGACAGATACAATCCTTCTCTTTGCAGGAAGCCCAAACCTGCAGGGTTGGAATAAGGACCATCTGAATCAATCATGGCACCACGAGTCAACATTCTGATAAATGCTACCGATTGATTGGTATTGGTCAGTACGCCACCAGCAAAAGTGGTGACAGAAATGATCAGCATAGCTAAGCCAAGAATTGTCTTTCTCATCTTTTTTCCTTAATAAAAACAAGTGGTTAATTTAACATGTTTTTTGGAGCATTTTCCAATAAACGGCGGCAAAGGTATGGCATTTTCCAAAAACTCGCAACTTTTTCGAACACTTTTTTGCACAGGAATGGATAATTTGTGCAAAAGTATCAAGTTTCAATGACCAAGGAATAATACTTTATGCGAAAAAGTTTATCTTTGCAAAATAGAATAAAAAAACAGGCAAAAATGAGACAAAGCATCATTAAACTTTGCATAGCCGCCATGGCTGTGATGTTGCCACTACAAATGTCGGCACAAAAGAATGAGAACGCCAAACATGAGGACTCTTATTACCTGAAAGGTGCCGTGCCTGAGGTGAATGGCAAGGTGGTGTTCTCCAAAGAATTCAGCATTGCAGGCATGAGTAAAGGCGAGGTGTATGCTAAGGTACATGAATGGATGAAAGCCCGCATGCTGCAAAACGCCAACAAGAGTCAGGTAGCCTATACCAACGAGGAAAGAGGGCAGGTAGCTGCCAATGGCGAAGAATACATCGTGTTTGCCAACAATGCCTTGGCACTCGACCGCACCAAGGTGATGTATCAGTTGATTGCCAACTGCAATGAAGGAAATTGTGTGCTGCAGATAAGAAATATTCGCTATGACTATCCAGACGAGAAAGAGTTGTTTTTTGCAGAAGACTGGATTACCGATGATGTAGCCCTGACGAAAGACCAGAGCCGACTGGCTCGCGGTTTTGCCAAGTGGCGCAGGAAGACAGTTGACTTTGTGGATGACATGAATGAGAGCTTACAGAAGGCACTGAGTGGTTTTGATATTATTCAGAATAACGGCCAGCCCGAAGAAACCCGCAAGTCGGATGCTATAGCAATAGTAAGTTCACAAGTCACAACCAAAGAAGCAGAGCCAGAGAAATCTGTGGACAAAACAGCAATAACTGCCATCACCCCTGCTATCCCAGTAGCAGTTGTAGAAAATGCAGCAGAAACCGCTAAGGTGGCAGAAGTTACAAAGGCGGCAGAAGCTGCCAAAACAGCTGAAATAGAGAAACCTGTTGAGATAGCGATAGCAGCTGATCCCGTTGAGTCAAAGCCTGTAGAGGCATTCCCTGAGGTGACAGCCGACAAGCTACAGGCCAGCAATGGCAGATTGGTCATCATCATCGGTGACGACGAGTTCAACCGTACTACCATGACCGCCAATGCCGGAGGCTATTTATCTTCTGATAAAGGAAAGAAATACATCAACACTATCCTGGCACCCGACCAAAGCTATCAAGCAATGGAGCAAGCCAAGGAATATACGGTGGCCTTTTATCCCAATGGTGCCAAGCAACCGTCGGTAGTAATGAAGTGTATCAATACTACAACAGAGAAGCCCAGTTCAGGTCGTGCCAACACCTTTGTTGGCGAGATAACACATGTAGAAACGCATTAATTTTCAAAAACCATGGCAGGAGAAGACATTGAAAAAATCATCATGCATGGCGTGGTGTTCAAGGGCAAGAGCAACAAGTCCCAAACTACCAACAAGATAAAGACAAAGGCGAAGAAGAAAACCTACATCACGGGGGCGCACAATTCCGCTTCCGCTAAGATGAAGGCAGAAATCCGTAAGCGTCGCGCAAACCGGCCTTCGCAACGCAAAGGACAATAAACAATTATCCCCGCCCAAACAGGCGGGGATAATTGTTTACCACATTACTTGAAGATTATAACTGGCGGAGCGCCCAATTTATGATTTTTCTTCTCCACATAGTTACGAGTCGTTACAGAAACAGAAGGAGGCATATATGATATGTTAGCTGCATCATACGCCTTGAAAGCCTCAAGGGTACAAGCCAATCCGGCTCTTTTGCAGATTTCTTGGTAAATCAGCCAACGGCTCTGCGGATTGAACTTATCGAAGGCATACTGTTTGTTCATCGTACTGTTTTCGGTAGAGCGATAAACTCCATACTTATAAGCGGCATCACCACCTTCATAAGCACCTACCGCCTCTGGCGCATAAGCCGGATCTGTCCAGAAGTCCTTCCAAGGAACGGTCGTATTGGTGTTATTATACGACAGGTTCAAACTCCATCCTAAACTATGTCGTTGATCTAAGTAAGCTCTCTCAGCAGCACCATAAGATTTATCACCATCTGAAGAGTATTCGTCTTCCAAGAACGCAAAACCATGTCCACCTGCCTCATGATGGATAACACCTTCCAAATTATCATCCACAGGAGCAAT
>JAGCCV010000080.1 GCA_017651505.1 Bacteroidaceae bacterium
GCATGTCGCCTTATTCAGGTGGCTATAGCGCCGGGGTTCCACCTCTTCCCATCCCGAACAGAGAAGTTAAGCCCGGTCACGCCGATGGTACTGCCCACAAGGTGGGAGAGTAGGTAGCCGCCGTCTTTGACAGGACAGCCTTTGTGTTACACAACACTTAGGCTGTCCTTTTTTTTGTATGCTTTTACTATTTTTTTATCAAAAAAATCGCTTTTCTCGTTGCTTTTTACTAAATTTACACCCGAACTATACATATATACCTATATAACTGTTTGGTAATTAATAGTAAAATAATATAAAACTTATACTTATCATGGAAAACAAAATTCAAGAGCTGACCGATAAGATTTTTCGGGAAGGCGTTGAAAAAGGCAATGTGGAAGCTCAGAAGCTGATTGCAAATGCACAAGGTGAGGCTCAGAAAATCTTGGAAGAGGCTCAGAAGCAGGCAGAAGGTGTTTTAAGTGATGCACGCAAGTCAGCAGATGAGATGGTCACCAATGCCAAATCTGAGTTAAAATTATTTGCTGGACAGGCTGTCAATGCATTGAAATCTGAGGTGGCAACTCTGCTTACCAACAAGATTGTCGATGCTGATGTGAAGAATTTTACCAGTAACAAAGATTATCTGAATTCCTTTATTGTTTCTTTGGCTAAACAATGGTCAACCAGCGAGCCCATCAAGATTTCTACAGCTGATGCTGACGGTTTGAAGAAATTCTTTGCTGCTCAGGCGAAGGATATCTTGGATAAGGGTGTGACAATTGAGCAGGTAAATGGTTTGAAAACCCTGTTCACTATCTCACCAGCCGATGGCTCTTACAAGGTGAATTTCGGTGAAGAAGAATTCTCTAACTACCTGAAAGACTTCTTGCGTCCTCAATTGGTTGAATTACTGTTTAAGTAATAACTCCCATCGTTATGAGTCAGTATTATTATTTGGTTACAGGTCTTCCAGAACTTTCTTTGGACGACAATAAACTGAACTATACTGTCGGCGACTTTAAGACAGAGTTCTATCCGCAGTTGTCGAAGGAAGACCAGACATTGGTGGACCTTTACTATCTCAAGTTTGACAACGCGAACCTTCTGAAGTTGCTCAAAGACAGAGAAGCGGTAATAGATTCACGCGGTAACTATACTGCTGATCAGTTTGTAGCTGTATTCAAGCAATTTGACGAGGAAGGCGTCATTACTTCCCCAGGCTCACTTCCATCATATATAATTAAGTTCATCCAGGCCTATCTTACTCAACAGGAAACAGGTGTTTCCAGTGATGTGTTGGTAGAGGATTGGCTGGCTGGTCTTTATTACGAATATGCCATGCAGTGCAAGAATGATTTCGTGTCGTCTTGGTTTGAGTTCAACCTCAACACCAACAACGTACTGGTGGCGTTGGCAGCCAGAAAATACAAGTTGCCCATTGCTTCGTTCATCGTGGGAGATACAGAGATATGCCAGGCGTTAAAATCATCAAACGCACGTGATTTTGGTTTGACAACCGAGCTTGATTATTTTGACCAACTGCTGAAAATCAGTGAGACCGACGATTTGGTAGATCGCGAGAAGCGTCTCGACCAACTTCGTTGGAAGTGGATGGAAGACAAGACCTTCTTTGATTATTTCTCAATCGAACGTCTGTATGTATTTCTGTTGCAGTTAGAAATCATTGAGCGTTGGATATCACTGGATAAAGAAAAAGGTAACCAGATGTTCCGTGAGATCATCGACTCACTGAAAGGTGAGGTAAGAGTACCGAGTGAATTCTGAATAAAATAATAAAAAACATTATATGGCAACAAAAGGAACTGTAAGTGGAGTAATCTCCAACATGGTAACCCTCACCGTTGACGGACCTGTTTCGCAGAATGAAATTTGTTATATTCATACTGGTGGAGACAGCCTCATGGCTGAGGTGATAAAAGTGGTGGGCTCTCAGGTTTATGTCCAGGTGTTTGAAAGTACACGCGGACTGAAAGTAGGAGCCGAAGCTGACTTTACCGGCCACATGCTTGAAGTTACATTGGGACCGGGCATGCTCTCTAAAAACTATGATGGTCTGCAGAATGACCTCGATAAGATGGAGGGCGTATTCTTAAAACGTGGCCAATATACTTATCCGCTTGACAAGGATAGTGTATGGCATTTTGTGCCACTGGCAAAGGTGGGCGACAAGGTAAAGGCTTCTCACTGGCTGGGTCAGGTTGAAGAGAACCACCAGCCGCTGAAAATCATGGTACCTTTCCAGCAGCAAGGTGAGTGTACCGTTAAGTCTATCGTAGCCGAAGGCGACTACGCCATCGAGGATGTTATAGCTGTCCTTGAGGATGCTGATGGTAATGAGGTGAAGGTTAATATGATTCAGAAGTGGCCTGTAAAGGTGGCAATGACCAACTATGTGGAAAAACCACGTCCTTTCCGTTTGCTGGAAACAGGTGTGCGTGTCATCGATACCCTCGATCCTATCACAGAAGGTGGTACGGGCTTTATCCCTGGTCCTTTCGGTACGGGTAAGACCGTGTTACAACATGCCATCTCTAAGCAGGCAGAGGCAGACATCGTGATTATTGCTGCCTGCGGTGAGCGTGCAAATGAGGTGGTGGAGATCTTTACCGAGTTCCCTGAACTGGTGGACCCACATACAGGGCGCAAGTTGATGGAACGTACCATCATCATCGCCAATACCTCTAATATGCCTGTGGCAGCTCGTGAAGCATCTGTCTATACAGCCATGACCATAGGTGAGTATTACCGCAGCATGGGCTTGAAAGTGTTGCTGATGGCCGACTCCACCTCTCGTTGGGCACAGGCTTTGCGTGAGATGTCCAACCGTATGGAGGAATTACCTGGACCAGATGCATTCCCAATGGACTTGTCATCTATCATTTCCAATTTCTATGGCCGTTGCGGTTATGTGAAGTTGTATAACGGCAATACCGGTTCTATCACTTTCATTGGTACTGTATCACCAGCAGGTGGTAACCTTAAGGAGCCTGTTACCGAGAATACCAAGAAGGTAGCTCGTTGCTTCTACGCTTTGGAGCAAGACCGTGCGGACCGTAAGCGCTATCCGGCTATCAACCCTATTGATTCTTATTCTAAATATGTGGAGTATCCCGAGTTCCAGGAATACATCGCAAAGCGTATTGAGCCCACTTGGCTCGACAAGGTGAATGAGCTGAAAACCCGTTTGCAGCGTGGTAAGGAAATCTCCGAACAGATCAATATCTTGGGTGATGATGGTGTACCAGTAGAATACCACGTAACCTTCTGGAAGGCAGAGCTCATCGACTTCGTCATCCTCCAACAGGATGCATTTGATGAGATTGATGCTGTTACACCACTTGAGCGTCAGGAAGAAATCATGAACCTCGTAATCGACATCTGTCACACTGAGTTTAAGTTCGAGGTGTTCAATGAGGTAATGGATTACTTCAAGCGCATGATCAACATCGGCAAGCAGATGAACTATGCACCGTTCAAGTCGGAGAGATACTACGACTACAAGGAGCAGATGATGGATTTGCTGAAAGAACGTGCCATCAGTGAGAGCGTATCAAAATTGTTAAAATAAACATTGAGAAAAATGGCAACTAAAGCATTTCAAAAGATATATACTAAGGTGACTCAGATTACCAAGGCTACGCTTTCATTGAAAGCTACGGGTGTTGGTTATGACGAGCTTGCTACAGTAAATGGCAAACTTGCCCAGGTGGTAAAGATTGCTGGTGACGAGGTGACATTGCAGGTGTTTGAGGGTACTCAGGGTATTCCTACCGATGCTGAAATCGTATTCCTCGGCAAGTCACCTACACTGAAAGTAAGTGACCAGTTGGCTGGCCGTTTCTTTAATGCCTTTGGCGAACCCATCGATGGCGGTCCAGAGATAGAAGGTGTAGAGGTAGAGATTGGTGGCCCATCTGTGAACCCTGTACGTCGTAAACAGCCATCAGAACTGATTGCTACTGGTATTGCGGGTATCGACTTGAACAATACGCTGGTGTCAGGACAGAAGATTCCATTCTTTGCCGACCCAGACCAGCCTTTCAACCAGGTGATGGCGTTGGTAGCTATGCGTGCCAAGGCCGATAAGATTATTCTGGGCGGTATGGGTATGACCAATGACGACTACCTGTTTTTCAAGAATGTGTTCTCCAACGCAGGTGCGCTGAACCGTATTATCAGTTTCATGAATACCACCGAGGACCCACCAGTAGAGCGTTTGCTGGTGCCTGACATGGCATTGACAGCAGCCGAATACTTTGCTGTGGAGAAAAACGAGGCCGTACTGGTGCTGCTGACCGATATGACTTCTTATTCAGATGCCTTGGCCATCGTGTCGAACCGTATGGACCAGATTCCTTCCAAGGACTCTATGCCTGGTTCACTTTACTCCGACTTGGCAAAGATTTACGAGAAAGCGGTACAGTTCCCGACTGGTGGTTCAATCACCATCATCGCGGTGACCACCCTTTCTGGTGGCGATATCACCCACGCGGTGCCTGATAATACTGGTTATATCACTGAAGGTCAGCTGTTCCTGCGTCGTGACAGTGATATCGGTAAGGTCATTGTCGATCCATTCCGTTCCTTGTCACGTCTGAAACAGAATGTAAGTGGTAAGAAGACCCGTAAGGACCACCCACAAGTGATGAACGCAGCGGTACGTCTGTATGCCGATGCCGCTAATGCCAAGACCAAGATGGAGAACGGTTTCGACCTCACCGATTACGATGAACGTACCTTGGCGTTTGCAAAAGATTATTCCGACAAGTTGCTGGCTATCGACGTGAACCTCGATACCACCGAGATGCTGGACGTAACATGGGGCTTGTTTGGCAAGTACTTCCGTCCAGAGGAGGTGAATATTAAGAAACAGTTCGTTGACCAGTACTGGCCAAAGTAATTAATTAAACATTTATAGAAGTGGCTATTAAGTTTCAGTATAATAAAACCTCACTTCAGCAGTTGGAGAAACAGCTGAAAGTGCGTCAGCGCACCCTTCCTATTATTAAGAATAAGGAGAGTGCCTTGCGCATGGAAGTAAAGCGTTGTAAGGACGATGCTGTGAAACTGGAAGAGGGGTTAGAAAAAGGAATTCAAGCTTACGAGGCCATGTTTGCTCTTTGGAGTGAGTTTGACGCATCTCTCATCAGTGTGAAGGATGTTCAGCTCTCTGTCAAGAAGATTGCCGGTGTGCGTGTACCTGTGTTGGACAGCGTTGATTTTGAGACTAAGAAATACAGTATGTTCAACATGCCTAAATGGTATGCCGACGGTGTTACCCTCTTGACAGGTCTGGCCAAGACAGCCATCGAAAGAGAATTTGTTGTTGCAAAGTTAAACCTGCTCGAGCACGCTCGTAAGAAGACCACCCAGAAGGTGAACCTCTTCGAGAAGGTGCAGATTCCTGGTTATCAAGATGCCATCAGAAAAATCAAACGCTTCATGGAAGACGAAGAGAATCTTTCCAAGTCATCCCAGAAGATCATGAAGGCTCATCAGGAAGCAAGAAAGGAGGCTGAGTCATGATTAGTAAGATGAAGAAACTCACGTTCCTGATTTATCATCAGGAATACGAATCGTTCCTGTCACAGATTCGTGAACTGGGCGTTATCCACATCCAGCCCCGTCAGGCAGGCTTGATGAACGATGACTTGCAGCAATCTCTGGCTAAACGTGCTCAGTATAAGGATGTACTGAAAGACATGTCGTTCAAGATAAAGGAAAAGGCTGATGAGACCATTCATCGAGAGTTGCCTGTGAACGACTTGTTGAACCAGTATGCCGAGCTGAACAATCAAATTGCCAACCTTACCCAGCAATTGCCTACCATCGACAAGGAGATGGCAGAGATGAGTGTATGGGGCGACTTCGATTGGCAGGCTATTCGTAATTTGGAGAAAGCAGGCTATCACATTCAGTTCTATGCTTGCTCAGAACGTGAATTCAACCCTAAGTGGGAAGAATTATGCGACATCGTCGTGATTGATAAGACCGTAGGTCGTATGAGCTTCGTGACCATCTCACACGAGCCTGTCCGTTTGGAGATTGAGCCCATCCGACTGCCAGAGCTAAGTCTCTCACAGTTGGAAGCCAAGAAAGCGAACGTACAGGAACAGCTCACTGCGGTTAAGGACAAGTTGACCCAGTATTGTCTGACTAATTACAATACCCTGGTGCAATATAACAAAGAACTCGACGGAGAGATTGACCTTATTAAGGTACGTCTTGACGGAGAGCCACAGGCAGAAGGAGCTGTGATGCTCATGGAAGGCTGGATACCTGTTGAGAACGAGCAACCAGTGAAAGAATTCCTTGATCAGAGTAGTGTCTATTATGAGATACGTGATACGCAGAAGGGTGATAACCCACCTATCAAGTTGAAGAACAACTGGTTTGTGAAGATGTATGAGACGCTGACCGACATGTACGGTATGCCAAACTATACGGAGTTTGATCCTACACCACTCATCGCGCCGTTCTTCTCATTGTTCTTTGCATTCTGTTTGGGCGATGCCGGCTATGGCTTGGTGCTCATTGCTTTGGGCTTGATCTTGAAGAAGAAAATGCCAGATATGAAAGGCATCATGAACCTGGTCATCTCATTAGGTGTCTTTACAGCCATCTTTGGTACAGTATTAGGAACGTTCTTCGGTATCAATATCTACGAAGCTACTTGGGTGCCAGAAGGTTTGAAGGCCTTCATGGTATCAGGAAAGGTGGAAATCGCAGGCGGTACCTATGATAAGCAGATGATTCTGGCTTTAGGCATCGGTGTGGTTCATACCATCATAGCTATGTTTATCAAGGCATTGGTGCAGACCTCACGCTTTGGCTTCAAGAATGCTTTAGGTGCTTGGGGCTGGTTCCTCCTGATAGGCTTTGGCTCTATCATTGCCACCTTCATGTTCCTCAACCTGATACCAGAAGATATCTCCAAGTGGGCATTGATTGGCATCGGTGCTGTAGCAGCCATTGGCATCTACCTGCTTAATGACCTCCATCGCAACGTATTTGTGAACATTGGTGCTGGTGTATGGGATACCTACAACATGGCTACTGGTCTGATGGGCGATATCCTGTCTTACATGCGTCTCTATGCCTTGGGCTTGGCAGGTGGTATGTTAGGTGGTGTGTTCAACTCGTTAGGTCTCATGGTTCAGGATAGTGTAGGCGGCATCCCAGGCTGGGTAGTGTGTTGTCTCATCCTGGTGCTGGGCCATGCGTTCAACATTGCGATGTCGTGCATCAGTGCTTTTGTTCATCCTTTGCGTTTGAATTTCGTTGAGTATTTCAAGAACTCAGGCTACGAGGGTACCGGTGTACTTTATAACCCCTTTACGAATATTGATAAGAAATAAATAACAAAAAATTAATAACAAATAAAATTTAAATCATTATGGATGTTAATGTACTTTTAGGTTACATCGGATTGGGTCTTATGTTGGCTCTCTCTGGTATTGGCAGTTGCTATGGTACCACCATCGCAGGTAATGCTGCTGAAGCAGGTTTAAAGAAAGATCCTTCTAAGTCAGCAAGCTTCATGATTCTGTCAGCCCTCCCATCAACTCAGGGTTTGTATGGTTTCGTGGCTTTCCTGATGTCAATTGGTCGCGATTTCTCTCAGCAGGGTTTGCTTATGCTGGGTGTTGGTGCGGCAGTAGGTTTTATCTGCCTGTTCTCAGCTATCCGTCAGGGTCAGGTGGCAGCCAATGGTATCAACGGTATAGCTCAGGGTCACGACGTGATGGTCAATACCATGATTTATTGCGCACTGCCTGAGTTCTATGCTATCTTGGCACTGATTGCAGCGTTGATGGTATAAAAACATGCCAACAGCCTTTTAGCAAGGCATATAGTGTCCGCTTTTTGATGCGAAAGTAAAAAATAGCACCAAAAAGCGGGCTTTTTTTGTGTCAACATACCAAAAATCTCGACTTTTTTCCGTACCTTTGCATTCAAATTAAAAAAAGATGGTTAGTGAAACATTAATAACCCCCGATTACATCTTTGAAGCTAGCTGGGAGGTATGTAATAAGGTGGGCGGAATCTATACAGTGCTTTCCACCAGGGCGAAGACACTGCAGGAACAACTGCGTAACAGAATCATTTTCATAGGTCCAGATATCTGGCAAGGTAAAGATAATCCCACATTCATAGAATCAGAGTTGCTCTACACGGCGTGGACCAACTATGCCATTCATCACGACGGCCTGAAGATAAGGGTAGGGCGCTGGAACATCCCTGGCGAGCCGGTTGTGGTGTTGGTGGATTTCATGCCATTCTTTGCTGAGAAGAACGAGATTTATAGTCGCATGTGGGCAGACTATGGCGTTGACTCGCTCCATGCTTATGGTGATTACGACGAGAGTTGTATGTTTGCCATTGCTGCAGCCAAGGTGGTAGAAAGCTTCTATCGTTTTAACCTGACCTATAATGACAAAGTGGTTTTTCAAGCACACGAGTGGATGACGGGTATGAGTGCCCTCTACCTGCAGAAGAATGTGCCAGAGATAGCTACCATCTTCACTACTCATGCCACCTCTATAGGCCGCTCCATAGCGGGCAATAATAAGCCCTTATATGACTATTTGTTTGCTTATAATGGCGATCAGATGGCTGGTGAACTTAATATGCAGTCAAAGCATTCCATCGAGAAACAGACTGCCCATTTTGTTGATTGTTTCACTACCGTGAGTGAGATTACCAATAAAGAGTGTAAGGAACTGTTGGACAAAGCAGCTGATGTGGTGTTGGTCAATGGTTTTGAAGACGATTTTGTGCCGAAAGGTACTACCTATACTGGTAAGGTGAAACGTGCCAGAAAGAGCATGTTGCGCCTGGCCAATTGCCTCATTGGTGAAACTTTTGATGACGATACCCTTATTATTGGTACCAGTGGACGTTACGAGTTTAAGAATAAAGGTATCGATGTGTTTATTGATGCCATGAATCGCTTGAACAAGAAACCTGGATTAAACCGTAAGGTACTGGCATTTATCAATGTGCCAGCTTGGACTTTAGAGCCACGTAGTGATTTGCAGGCCCGTTTGGCTACCCTTGATGAATATAGTGTCCCGCTCAATCAGCCCTATATCACTCATTGGCTCAATAATATGGATGGCGATAAGGCTTTAGATATGATGCATTACTTAGGTATGCAGAACAGTAAGCGTGACAAGGTGAAAGTCATTTTCGTACCCTGCTACCTCAATGGTGATGATGGCATCTTCAACAAGAATTATTACGATTTGATGCTGGGCAATGATTTGAGTGTCTATGCGTCTTATTACGAGCCATGGGGCTATACACCATTAGAGAGTGTAGCTTTTCATGTGCCTACCATCACTACCGATCTGGCAGGTTTCGGTCTGTGGGTAGAGGAGATGGACAATATAAAAGGATTATCTGACGGCGTTGAAGTTGTTCATCGCTCCGATTATAACTATCATGATGTGGTGGACACAGTATGTGAAACGATATTGAATTACATGCGTTTGGACAAGAACCAGGTGAAGGCAGCCCGCAAACGTGCTGCGGCAATAGCAGAGAGAGCCCTGTGGAAACACTTCATTACCTATTATTATCAGGCATACGACTTTGCCCTACGTCGTGCAAAGATTCGTCAGTTCAATGCCTAACTTAATTTGAAGTAATTAACTAATCAAGGATTTAATATGAAAATCAAAGCAGATTATGCAAACACTCCACAATGGAGAGACCTGATTGTCAAGTCAAGTCTTCCAGAGCAGCTGAAGTGTTTGGACGAGATTGCCCACAATATGTGGTGGGTATGGAATTATGAGGCACGCGATTTGTTCCGTGACCTTGACCCTGAACTATATAGCGAGGTGAAGCACAACCCTGTGATGTTGCTGGAGCGCCTTTCTTTTGGACGTAAGGAACAGATTGTCAAAGATAAAGCATTGATGAAACGCATAATGCACGTTTATGAGTCGTTCCGTACCTATATGGATGTAAAGCCAGATGCAACTCGTCCGTCAGTAGCTTATTTCTGCATGGAATATGGTATCCACTCAGCATTGAAGATTTATAGTGGCGGTTTGGGAATGCTGGCAGGCGACTATGTTAAGGAGGCTTCTGATTCAAATGTTGACATGTGTGCTGTGGGTTTCCTCTACCGTTTTGGTTACTTTACCCAAAGCTTGAATATGGATGGTCAGCAGATTGCCAACTATGAGACACAGAATTTCGGTAGTCTGCCTATCGAGCGTCAGCTGAATCATGACGGTAGTCCAATGGTGATTGATGTACCTTACAACAACTACCTGGTGCATGCCTGTGTATGGCGTGTTAATGTTGGTCGTGTCAAACTGTACCTGCTGGATACTGATAATGAGATGAACTCCGAGTTCGACAAGCCTATTACCCATGCACTTTATGGTGGCGATTGGGAGAACCGCCTGAAGCAGGAAATCCTGTTGGGTATCGGTGGTATGCTGTTGTTGAAGAAGCTGGGCATCAAGAAAGATGTTTATCATTGCAATGAGGGTCATGCGGCACTTTGCAACTTGCAGCGTTTGGTAGATTATATTGAGGAGGATGGGTTGAACTTCAACCAGGCTCTCGAGCTGGTACGTGCCAGCGGTCTTTATACGGTACACACCCCAGTACCAGCTGGCCATGACTATTTCGACGAAGGACTGTTCGGCAAGTACATGGGTGGCTATCCACAGCGTCTGGGCATCAGCTGGGATGAGTTTATCGGCATGGGTCGCACCAACCCTAACGATCATGGCGAGAAGTTCTGTATGTCCACCTTTGCTTGCAACACCTGTCAGGAGGTTAATGGTGTGTCCATGCTGCACGGCTGGGTGAGCCAGAAGATGTTTGCTCCTATTTGGAATGGTTATTTCCCAGAGGAGAACCATGTAGGCTATGTTACCAATGGTGTGCATTTCCCAACATGGTGTGCTACCGAATGGCGTAGCCTCTATGCCAAGTATTTCGACGAGAAGCATATGTCAGACCAGTCTAACGAGAAAATCTGGCATGGCATCTATGACTGTCCTGACGAAGAGATTTGGGCAACCCGTATGGCTTTGAAGCAGAAGTTGTTTGAGTATATCCAACATCAGTTCCGTGAGACATGGTTGAAGAAACAGGGTGATCCGCAGCGTGTGGTGAAGCTCATGGGACGTATCAACCCCAATGCGCTGGTCATTGGCTTCTGCCGTCGTTTCGCTACCTACAAGCGTGCTCACCTGCTGTTCACCGACCTCGATCGTTTGAGCAAGATTGTCAATAATCCTGATTGTCCGGTTATCTTCCTCTTTGCAGGTAAGGCACATCCGGCTGATGGAGCAGGACAGGGCTTGATTAAGAAGATATTTGAGATCTCACAGCGTCCAGAATTTATCGGTAAGGTAATCTTCCTTGAGGACTATGACTTCCTGTTGGCACGTCGTTTGGTGAGTGGCGTAGATATTTGGATGAACACCCCGACACGTCCATTGGAGGCATCTGGTACATCAGGCGAAAAGGCTGAGATGAACGGTGTTGTCAATCTCAGTGTGAAAGATGGTTGGTGGCTGGAAGGCTATCGTGAGGGTGCAGGTTGGGCTCTCACAGAGAGGCGTACCTATCAGAATCAGGAGCATCAGGATCAGCTCGATGCTGCTACCATCTACAACTTGCTGGAAAACGAGATTATCCCTCTGTATTATAAGAAAGACAAGAAGGGTATCTCTAAGGATTGGATCAAGGTTATCAAGAACTCAATTGCCAAGATTGCTCCTCATTATACCATGAAGCGTCAGCTCGATGATTACTACTCGAGGTTCTATAACAAGCTGGCTAAGCGTTTCAAGGAGATTTCTAAAGATAACTGCCGTTTGGCAAAGGAGATTGCCCAGTGGAAAGAAGCTGTAGCTGAGCGTTGGGATAGTATCCATGTGGTATCTTGCTCTTGGGACTTCCCTGCAGGTGGTATTGAGGCTGGCTCTGAATATAGTATCAAGTATGTTATTGATGAGCAAGGGCTCGATGATGCAGTAGGCTTGGAGAAGGTGAATGTATATACCAACAAGGATGGTGAGGAACGTGTCTTCAGTGTGGAGCCATTAGAACTCACTGGGCGTGAGGGCAACAATTACATCTTTGAGGCTAAGTTGTCACCCACCCAGTTTGGTCTGTACAAGAGTGCTATTCGTATGTATCCAAGGAACAAGCATCTGCCACATCGTCAGGACTTCTGCTATGTGAAGTGGTTGGAGTTACCTCCAATGCAATAAACAATAAAGGCTGCGGAAACGCAGCCTTTAATTTTCAATTCTCAATTGGCTTCGCCCAATCTCGTCCCGACTCGGCATAGTTCAAGCAAGCTTGACGCTGCTCTCGCTGCTCCAGAAAGTTTACTTTGTAACAATTCTGTCGCGACTCGGCATAGTTCAAGCAAGCTTGACTCTGCTCTCGCTGCTCCGAGAAGTCTCAATTATTAACTCTTGTGATCAAGCTGCTCGAAGATGGAGTTTTTGCTCACGTATTCTGGAACCAGCTCCTTCATCTTTTCGACAATCTTCATTTGGTCATAGGTGTTGGAAACCTCCTCAAGATCCTCAATCTTCTTCTTCACCTCGTCGTAGTCATACTCACGGACGTCGGCAATCATGATTTTTTCGTTGTAGGTAGGTTTGGTATGCTCCTTGTCGTTGAGCAACACCTCATAGAGCTTCTCACCATGACGCAGGCCCGTGAACTTGATTTGAATATCACTGCGTCCTGACAGACTGATCATCTGTTTCGCTAAATCGAGAATCTTGACAGGCTTACCCATGTCGAAGATGTAAATCTCACCTCCATTACCCATGCTGCCGGCCTCCAGCACCAATCGGCAAGCCTCGGGGATTGTCATGAAGTAACGGATAATCTCAGGATGTGTCACTGTTACAGGACCGCCTCGCTCTATCTGTTTTCGGAACAAAGGAATCACAGAGCCGTTAGAGCCTAACACATTACCAAATCGGGTCGTAATGAATTGTGTGGTCTTGTTGCCCTCTTTTTCCAGTTTCTTAGCCAACGACTGCACATAAATCTCGCAGATGCGCTTTGAGCAGCCCATCACATTCGAAGGATTTACCGCTTTGTCGGTGGAAATCATCACAAACTTTTCGGTTTTGTATTGTACGGCCAGGTCAGCCAAGATGCGTGTTCCCTTCACATTGTTCTGGATTGCTTCAGAAGCGTTGTCCTCCATCATCGGAACATGCTTATAAGCGGCTGCATGGAACACATACTGGGGACGATACTGCGCAAAAATCTGATTCATGCGTGAGGCATTAGAAATATCGGCCACAATGGTCTGAGCCTCCAACTCCACCCAATGCGACTGCAGTTCCAGACGAATGTCGTGCAGCGGTGTCTCAGCCTGGTCAATCAGTACCAGGTTAAATGGGTTGAACGATGCCACCTGGCGCACAATCTCACTGCCAATAGAGCCTGCGGCACCCGTAATCATCACACGTTTGCCTTCCAGGTGGGATGCAATTTTGCGCATGTCGATCTGTATAGGGTCACGACGCAGCAAGTCCTCAATCTGCAGCTCTTTCAGGTTGGTGATGTAGTTGGAATTCTCATTCCATTCGCTCATGTCTGGCAACACCATGATCTTGATACCACGCTTCAACAACTGTTCCGTGAAGTTGGATTCTTTCAACTTATCCATGTTGTAAGGGGTCACAATCACTGCATTAGTGTTTTTCTCCTCCAACAAGTTCATCAAATCTTCATCATCAAAAGGATATACCTTTACACCCATAATCACCTTGTTATAGAACACAGGGTCACTGGAGATAAAGCCTTTCAGGCGATACTTGTAGTGTGATTTGGAGCGGATGGACTTGGCAATGTCCACACCATACTCGCGCGTACCGAATATAAACACGTTGGTACCATGCTTATCATCAAAGTTTATAAACTCATACATCACCTTGATACATACACGCATACCTGCCAAGGCAGCAAACGAGAATACATAGGAAATGAAGAGAATACTGATGGGGATAAATTCATAGTCGAAGCCTATCTCACTGGCGATACTGGTCACCACCAATAGCATGAAACTGACGGTCAGTGACACAAAGATACGCATGATGTCTACAAACGAAGAGTATCGGATGATATTGGCATAGGTGTGGAATATCCTGAAGAAAAAAATATTCACCAGCACTATCCAGAGGATGGCCTTGGGTAAGATACTGTTGGCAGAAAAAACGGTCGTGAAATCATATCGCAACAGACAGGATAAAAAAACTGACAGGCCAACCAGAAAAATATCCAGCAGGAAAATGCACCAGATTGGCAGCACTCGCTCGGATAAAAAGTTTTGAATTAAATTTCCAGCTTTCATGATTGAATTCTATATTTTATGCAAAAATAGCATGTTTTTTTGCAATGAAAAAACTTTTTAGTTAAAAAAAGCAAGGCAGTGAAGAAAAAGTAAAAAATATTTGTGCAAGTGCGCAGTAATGATTACTTTCGGGAGTTAAATGAGTAAATAGAAGATTACTCAAATAAAAAAAACTATAATGAATATGAAGAAGTCGATTGTTTTATTGCTGATGGCATTGTGCGCACCTTTTTTGTTGATGGCACAGAATGTGGTTGACGACCTTTATTATGTTCCTTCCAAGACCAAGAAGGAGCAGGAGAAGGCTGCAGAGCAGAAAACAGAGGCTGATGCAGCACGCAAAACAGTGGTCGTAAGTTCCAATACCCCCACTACTGCTGTTGTTGTTCCTAAGGGAACCAAGGTGGTGGTAAGTGGTAATATTAAGAATAAGCGCAGCGTTGATGAATACAACCGTCGCTATACTGGCGACACTACAGCTTCCAATAAGGCAGCGGTGGTGAAAGGTGAAACCAGCTATGACGAAGAGCTCGATGGTGAGTGGGTGAATGGTTTCGACGGCAACGAGGATGATTACGAGTATGCTACCCGTATAATCCGCTTCCGCAACCCCCGTTTTGCCATTAGCATCAGCAGTCCTTATTATTGGGATATTGTTTACGGCCTGAACTCTTGGGAGTGGAATGTGTTTGTTGACGACTATTATGCATATGTGTTCCCTACATGGACCAACCGTTTGTGGTATGACTGGCGATTCTCTACCATTGGCTGGGGATGGGGTTGGAGCACTTGGTATCGTCCTTGGTACACCTCTTGGTACAGCCCATGGTATAGCTCTTGGCACTTTGGGTGGCACAGCCCATGGTACACTGGCTGGTATGGTGGTTGGTACGGAGGTTGGCACCGCCCATATCACAGCTATTATGGTTGGGGAGGCTACCACTATCGTCCGCAGAACTACACCTTCCGTGGTCAGCCAGGCGCGCGAAGCGGTTATTCCAGCTCAACCCGTAGAGGTGTCGTTGGTGGCAACAGCGTAGGCGTTAACAATTCTAATGTTCGCACCCGTACCAGTGCAGGTACTCGTGTACGCTCTAATACGGACACGTCTGTACGTAGTAATGGCACACGAACTACCACTAATGGTAGGGTAGTGAATAGTACCACTGGTACCCGTGTACGTACCAATAGTACAGGTACTCGTGGCAACACAACCGTTACTCCCAATACCAACGGAACCCGTGTACGTGGCAACAGCAGTACTGGCACCACTATCAATACCCGTCGTGGCACAACCGTGCGCAGTAGCTCAGGCACAACAGGCACTCGAACCCGCAGCGTCAGCCCAAGCAGCGGCGTGTCAACCAACCGCAGCTATTCCACTGGCTCAAGCAGTAGTACACGAGTACGCAGTAACAGCGGCGTCTCTACTCGCAGCAGCACTCCGACCCGTAGCTACTCTGGCAGCTCTACTCGCTCATACAGTGGTGGCGGTTTTAGTGGCGGTGGATCATCACGTGGTGGTGGCTTCAGCGGTGGCGGAGGCGGTTCACGTGGTGGTGGCGGTGGAGGCACCCGCTCTCGCTAACACTCATCTTTAATTGATAATTGAAAATTGATAATAATATGAAAAGATTAATGACAGTTGTCGGAGCCTTGCTGATGTTGGCAGGCTCCGCAGCAGCACAGACTGTATATGATGCCGCTAAGTTCATCGACAAGGACCTGAATGGTACGGCACGTTTCGTGAGTATGGGTGGTGCCATGAGTGCCTTGGGAGGAGATATCTCCACCATGAATACTAACCCAGCGGGCATTGGCATCTATCGCAGCAACGATTTGCAGACCACCTTTGGCTTGTCGTCTTATAATACCAAAAGCCAAACACTCTCAGGTACATTTAAGAACAATGATGTCCGTGGCAATTTCAACCAGATAGGTTTTGTCTTTTCTATGAAGATAGGCGACTCCACACCACTGCGATATGTCAACTTCGGCTTCAACTACAACAGGGTGAAGTCTTTCTTCAATAAACAGAAATTTGCTGGCGGTTTGGGCGACTTTACCCAGACTCAGCAGATGGCTATCCAAGCCCGTGGTGTCTATGTTGATGGATGGGATGATACTTTTACCAATAACGAATTGGGCTGGCTTTCTTCGCTCGGTTACTGGGGATTTGTGATTGATCCCATAGTTACCCCGGCCGGTCAACCCCAAGAGTACATTGGTATGTACGACGGTGGCAATGGCTTGCTCGAAGTGGAGCAACGCGGTCATTTGGATGTGTATAGCTTCAACATGGCATTTAATATCGAAGATCGTGTTTACTTAGGTCTGACGATGGGTATCCACGACCTCAATTTCAAGAAATACACTTACTATGAGGAGGTCTATCCTGATACCAAAGACGAGGGCTATGACCTGAGTAGTTGGAACCGTATTGTAGGTACAGGTTTTGACCTTAAATTGGGTGCTATTGTTCGTCCGTTTGAAGATTCTCCATTCCGCTTTGGCTTGGCAGTACATACACCTACCTTATATGACTTGGATTATAAGACCAGTGCATTGATCAACTCAACGGTTGAAGACCCTGATGGCGAAGTGTATAATACTACCGTATCAACGATAGAACAACTGCCCATTCATGATGAGATGGTACGTCCGTTCCGTCTTAATACCCCATGGCTGTTCAATTTCAGTGTGGCATCAACCGTCGGTAGTCAGTTCGCGTTCGATGCAGAGTATGAGTACCAGGACTATTCTTTCATGAAGTTCAAGGATGTGGATGGCTTTGATGCGCGTTTCGACTTTGAGAACTCTACCCGTGATATGATGAAAGCCGTACATACCTTCAAGGTAGGTGCTGAGTTCAAGCCCGTTCCCGAGTTTGGCATCCGTGCAGGTTATAATTATCGCACGTCCCTTTTCAACGACAATGCATATAAGGATCTGCCTTACTATTCTATCCAGACCGACACTGACTATGCCAACGTCATGGATCGCCATACCCTTACCTTTGGTTTAGGCTACCGTAGCAGTTCGTTCTATGCTGACTTGGCGTACAAGTATGATACTTACAAGTCTAATTTGTATCCTTTCGTGGTAAATTTGAACAATACCATCTATCCTAGCACAGCAACGAGGATTACCAATAACCGTCATCAAGTGATGCTGACGCTGGGAGTGAGGTTTTAATTGAAAATGAAGGCTGCATTTCTGCAGCCTTTTTTTTCTTCGAAGCGAAGAGGCATTATCATCATTTTCTTTGGCGCAAAGAAAATGAAGCAAAAGAAAACATTCCCCCTTACCAAACCCTCCCCCAGGGGATGGCTTAATTGACTTCGGACTTCCGTCCTTCGTCAAGGTCTTCCTGTATCGCTCACAAGCTTTCGCCCTACGGGTGAGCGATAAGATTTTACTCGCTTCGCGAGAAGAGATGCAGTCGGCGAAGCCATCAAAGTATGATTAAGCAAAGAAAGTAAAAAAGAGGCAGCGGAAACGCTGCCTCTAATTCTCCATTCTCAATTGGCTTCGCCCAATTCTGTCGCGACTCGGCATAGCTGATTCCAGCATCGCTCTGCCCTCGCTGCTCCAGAAAGTGTCAATCTTTAAAGTAGCGATTGTAGAGACCTTCAAAGCCCTTGCCATGACGCGCTTCATCCTTCGCCATTTCATGCACGGTATCATGAATAGCATCCAGGTTAAGTGCCTTTGCCTTGCGGGCAATCGCCATCTTACCCTCGCAAGCACCCTGTTCAGCCATCATGCGCTTGTAAACATTGGTCTTGGTGTCCCAAACCACTTCGCCCAGAAGTTCTGCAAAACGAGAAGCATGGTCAGCTTCCTCGAAAGCATAACGCTTGA
>JAGCCV010000081.1 GCA_017651505.1 Bacteroidaceae bacterium
GAAATACACAATACTGATGAATATCCCGCCTTCAAAGCTGCGATTGCCAATAATGGTGCTTCGACTCCAACAGGCTGTTCTGCTTGGTTCCTTGCCAGCGGTTATCAGTGGAAGCAGATGGCTAACGCTGTAGGTGGTTATGATAAGTTGGGGTTGAGTTCGTTCTACTACTGGTCGTCGTCGGAGGGAAGTGAACAAAAAGCGTGGGTCATCGACTCCAGCAGCGGCGTCTGGAGCTACAACAGTATGGACTCTTACAACCTTGTCCGTTCGTGCCTCGCTTTCTGACCTTACTTGGTCCACTTTAGTAAGTGGAGTCAGTAAAAAATTAGAAGTATATCGGACCTTGTCCGATGCAAAAGACAGCCCCCGCCCAATGGTGGGGGTAATGTCTTACATATAGGTAGCACCATGTTTCATGCAAAAGACAGCCCCCACCGAGTGGTGGGGGTTATGTCTTACATATAGATAGGACCATGTCCCATGCACGAAGTTGTGCTCATAGCAGTCAATGCTGCCGTCAGTATCGAGATGGCGAACTGAATCAATTTTTATATAATACCATTTATGTGTTGAGCATATCTTTATGTCAATCATCAATGTTTTTTGTCCTCACAGATTTGTGTATATGCGAAAGAATCGCTAAATTTGTAGTTGTAGATGCTGAAGAAAAAACCATGCACCAGCTGGCAGGCTTGGTTGAAAAATTGAGCAAATAGAATAATAAGATGTTTTTTTTTCTTATTTTTACGGTTTGAAAACTAAAACTGATGAAAACATGAAAGATATTTCTCTGTTGAAAGGCAAGATACATTATGTGGGTGTGAACGATCGCAAGACCCATCTGTTTGAGGGAATGTGGCCCATCCCCTATGGTGTTTCGTATAACTCCTATCTTATTGATGACGAGAAGGTGGCGCTGGTGGATACCGTTGAGATTGGTTACTTCGATATTTTTTTGCAGCAAATCAAGGCTGTCTTGGGTGACAGACCCATCGACTACCTGATAGTGAACCACATGGAGCCCGACCACTCCAGCTCTATTGCCTTGATAAAGCAGTATTATCCTGAGGTGACGATTGTTGGCAATGCCAAGACTTTTGGCATGATTGACGGCTACTATGGCGTAGAAACTCAGCGACTCGTTGTGAAGGAGGGCGATACCCTCGACTTAGGACATCATAAGCTGTCGTTCTATATGGCACCCATGGTGCACTGGCCAGAGGTGATGGTGACATACGACGCTACTGAGCAGGTGCTCTTCTCAGCCGATGCCTTTGGCACCTACGGCACTGTGGACGGTGGTCCTGTTGACACGCAGATCAACCTCGACAAGTATTGGGACGAGATGGTGCGCTATTATGCCAACATTGTGGGCAAATATGGCACTCCAGTGCAGAAAGCCCTGCAGAAGTTGGGTGCCTTGCCTATCCAGATGATTTGTTCTACTCATGGTCCTGTATGGACAGAGAACATCGGCAAGGTGGTGGGCATCTATGATAAACTGAGCCGTTATGAAGCCGACAAAGGTGTGGTGATTGTCTATGGCAGCATGTATGGACATACCGAGCAGATGGCTGAGGTCATAGCCAAGCAACTCACTGCTAATGGCGTGAAGAACGTGGTGATGCACAATGTCAGCAAGAGTCATCCTTCCTACATTCTGGCAGATATCTTCAAGTATAACGGATTGATTATAGGCAGTCCTACGTATAACACACAGCTCTATCCCGAGGTGGAGGCCATACTGAGCAAGATCCTGATGCGCGACATCAAGGGACGTTGCCTGGGTTGGTTTGGCTCTTTCAGCTGGGCAGGCAAGGCCGTTGGCTTGCTGGGCGAGTTTGCCGAGAAGAGCCACTTTACGTTGGTGGGCGAGCCTGTGGAGATGAAGCAGGGCATGCTGGCATCAGTGGAAGAGCAGTGCGAGGCATTGGCAGAAGCAATGGCAAAAGCGATAAATGACAACTTAATAAATACATTAAATTTTTATTAACAATGAGAGTAATTATTGAACCGAATTATCAGTTGGTATCCAAATGGGCTGCCAACTATGTGGCTTCAAAAATCAATGCCGCTAAACCGACGGCAGAGAAGCCTTTTGTCCTAGGCTGTCCTACTGGCTCATCACCACTGGGCATGTATCATGAGTTGATTGAACTGAACAAGGCTGGCAAGGTGTCATTCGAAAATGTTGTGACATTCAACATGGACGAGTATGTAGGCTTGCCTAAAGAACACCCCGAAAGCTATTATAGCTTTATGTGGAATAATTTCTTCAGTCACATCAATATCAAGGCTGAGAATACCAATATCCTGAATGGCAACGCTCCTGACCTGGAGGCTGAATGTGCTCGCTTCGAAGCAAAGATCAAGGCGTATGGTGGCGTTGACCTGTTCATGGGTGGCATCGGTCCTGACGGACACATTGCTTTCAACGAACCAGGATCTTCACTGACTTCCCGCACTCGCCAGAAGACGCTGACAACCGATACCATCATCGCCAACTCTCGTTTCTTTGATAACGATGTGAACAAGGTGCCTAAGACAGCACTGACCGTAGGTGTCGGTACTGTGATGGATGCCAAGGAAGTGATGATAATCGTCAATGGTCACAACAAGGCTCGCGCTTTGCAGCATGCTGTAGAGGGTGGTGTTACCCATATGTGGACAGTAAGTGCCCTGCAGATGCATCCAAAGGGCATTATCGTTTGCGACGACGCAGCTTGCGAAGAACTGAAGGTAGGCACCTACCGTTACTTCAAAGATATTGAAGCTGGTAATCTGTTGTAAGATTGAAAATTGGGCTTGGGCTCAATGCTCAATATGATTAAAGCGTTGTTTTTCGATATTGACGGGACGCTGGTGAGTTTCAACACTCACCAGATTCCCGTTTCTGCTGTCTTAGCGTTAGAGCGGGCCAAGGCGCGAGGGGTGAAGATATTCATCTCTACAGGCCGCCCCAAAGTCATCATCACCAACCTGGGGGCTTTAGAGGAGCGAAACCTGATAGACGGCTATATCACCATGAACGGCGGCTACTGCTTTACCGGCGATACGGTCATCAGCAAGTACCCCATCAGTGAGCGGAGCGTGCAGGCGGTGGTGAGCTATGCGGCAGAGCGAAAAATACCCAATATAGTAGTGGGGGAGCACGATATCTGTATCTGCGACTCCGCAGAGATCTTTGAAGATTTGTTTTATCGCCAGCTAAAGGTGGGCATGGCCTTTCCGTCGAAAACGGTGGATGAAGCTACCCGTGGCAAGGAGATCTACCAGCTCACCACCTTTATTGACGAACAGCAGGAAGCCGAACTGGCTCCCTTGATACCCGACTGTGAGATAGGGCGATGGCACCCCTCGTTCGTGGATATCAGCGGTATGGGATGCACCAAGCAGAAAGGCATTGAGGCGATGATCAGGCATTTTGGCATCCAGCTGGAGGAGACAATGGCATTTGGCGATGGCGGCAACGACATCTCCATGCTGCGCCATGCCCACATAGGTGTGGCTATGGGCAATGGACTTGACAGTGTGAAAGCCATTGCCGACTATGTGACCGACACAGTAGATAACGACGGCATAGCGAAAGCACTTCGCCATTACGGGGTAATTGATAATTGATAATTGACAATTGATAATTGATAATTAATCGATGCAGCCCAACATTCCACATTCAGATAGTGCTCAAACTTCACTGGTCAATGTGCAGTGGAATAATGCCATGAACCTGGTGAAATATACCCACCAGTCGGTGTTCCTCACCGGTAAGGCGGGAACAGGGAAAAGCACGTTCCTCAAGCAGGTTTGTCAGGAAACCAAGAAGAAGCATGTGGTGTTGGCACCTACTGGCATTGCGGCTATCAACGCTGAAGGCAGTACGTTGCACAGCTTTTTCAAACTGCCTTTCTATCCCTTGTTGCCCGATGATCCCAATTTGTCATTGCAACGAGGTCGCATCCACGAGTTTTTCAAATACAGCAAGTCGCACCGCAAATTGCTCGAAGAGCTGGAGCTTGTCATTATCGATGAGATTTCTATGGTGCGCGCAGACATCATTGATGCTGTCGATCGTATCTTGCGTGTCTATTCCCACAACCTGCGTGAGCCCTTTGGAGGCAAGCAGTTGCTGTTAGTGGGCGATGCCTTCCAGTTGGAACCTGTGGTGAAGGCCGACGAGCGCGAAATCATCAACCGTTTCTATCCCAATCCCTACTTCTTCTCGGCCAGGGTGTTCAGTCAGATAGAGCTGGTGGCTGTAGAACTGACCCATGTATATCGGCAGAACGACCCCGTGTTTGTGGGAGTGCTTGACCATATCCGCGATAATACAGCCACATCCCACGACTTGCAGTTGCTCAACACCCGCTATGGAAAGTCTGTTGTCCACGACGAGAAAGACCTGTATATCACCCTTGCCACACGGCGCGACCAGGTAGATTATATCAACGATAAGAAATTGGCTGAGTTACCCGGTGACCCCGTCACGTTCACGGGTATTATCCACGGCGACTTCCCTGAAAACAGCTTGCCTACCTCATTGGAGCTTGTCGTAAAGCCCGGGGCGCAGGTTATCTTTGTCAAGAATGATTTCGACAAGCGCTGGGTGAACGGCACCATCGGCACCATCATGGGCTTCGATGCTGACGAGGAGGTGATTTACATACTTACCGACGATGGTAATGAGGTGGATGTTAAGCCGGAATCATGGCGCAACATACGTTACAAATACAACGAGGAAAAGAAAGAAATAGAAGAGGAGGAACTGGGTACGTTCACTCAGTTTCCCATCCGCTTGGCGTGGGCAATTACCGTACACAAGAGTCAGGGCCTGACTTTTAGTCGTGTGGTGATAGATTTCACAGGTGGCGTGTTTGCTGGCGGGCAAGCCTACGTGGCACTGAGCCGTTGCACTTCGTTGGAGGGTATTCAGCTCACCCACCAACTCAGTCGTAGCGATATCTTTGTGCGAGCGGAAATAACTCAGTTTGCCAAGCGCTTCAACAACCAGCAAGCTGTTGACAAGGCCCTTAAGGAGGCACGGGCCGACATTGAATATACTGCCGCAGCCAAGGCGTTCGACAAAGGCGATTATCAGGCCTTTCTCGATTCGTTCTTCAAGGCCATTCATGCCCGTTATGACATCGAGAAGCCTTTGGTGCAAAGGTTTATGCGTCGTAAACTATCTGTTATCAATACGCTTCGCGACGAGGTGCGTCAATTGAAACAGGAAGCGCAAGAGAAAGAAAAGGCCTTGATGAAGTATGCGCGTGAGTATGTGCAGATGGGTGATGAATGCCTCAAGCACAATATGCCTGATGCGGCCTTGCGCAATTATGATAAAGCCGTTACGCTTTGTCCCTCCTATAAGGAAGGATGGAAGAAAATCAAGAAGTTGGAAAAATTAATGAAGAAGTCATGATACTGAAACTCTATGAAAAAAACAACAACCCTGCAGATATACAGCAGGTGGTGGATGTCCTCAACGACAGTGGCATTATCATCATGCCCACCGATACCAAGTACGCTTTGGCTTGCAATGCCTTGAAGGAGCGTGCGGTGGAACAGATATGCCGCCTGAAGGACATTGACCCGCGTAAGAACCATCTCTCGGTGATTTGCTACGACATGAGTACCATCAGCGAATATGCCAAGGTGGACAACAACTCGTTCAAGTTGATGAAGCGCAATCTTCCAGGACCTTTCACCTTCATCCTCAACGCCACGAGCCGTTTGCCCCGCATCTTCCGCAACCGCAAGGAGGTGGGCTTCCGTATGCCTGATAATCCCATTGTGCGTGAGATATGCAGCGTGCTCGACGCTCCGTTGATGGTAGCGTCAGTGCCTTTCAGCGAGACGGATGAGGTGGATTACCTGATCAACCCTGAGTTGATGGACGAGCGTTTGGGCAATCAGGTAGATATCGTCATCGATGGAGGCTTTGGCGACACCGTGGGCTCTGCTGTCATCGACTGTACCACTGACGAACCTGAGGTGTTGCGTGAGGGTCCCAAAGAAATAGATTTAGGATAAAATAGTTCCAATTATGAAGATAAAATCAATCTTTTCAGTATTAACACTCACACTGACCGTGAGCGTAGCAGCACAGGAGAATCCCCTGTGGATGCGTCATAACGCCATCTCTCCTGATGGTACTGTTATCGCCTTCTC
>JAGCCV010000082.1 GCA_017651505.1 Bacteroidaceae bacterium
GAAATACACAATACTGATGAATATCCCGCCTTCAAAGCTGCGATTGCCAATAATGGTGCTTCGACTCCAACAGGCTGTTCTGCTTGGTTCCTTGCCAGCGGTTATCAGTGGAAGCAGATGGCTAACGCTGTAGGTGGTTATAATAAGTTGGGGTTGAATTCGGGCAACTACTGGTCGTCTTCGGAGGGCAGTGAACCCAACGCGTGGAAATTCTTCTCCACCAACGGCGTCTGGGACAACATGGATAAGGACGATAACTACCGTGTCCGTTCGTGCCTCGCTTTCTGACCTTACTTGGTCCACTTTAGTAAGTGGAGTCAGAAAAAAATTAGAAGTATATCGGACCTTGTCCGATGCAAAAGACAGCCCCCACCGAGTGGTGGGGGTTATGTCTTACATATAGGTAGGACCATGTCCCATGCAAGAGGTTGTGCTCATAGCAGTCAATGCTGCCGTTAGTATCGAGATGGCGAACTGAATCACCGTCTTCCAAAAATCTTTGTTTTTCATTTTTGTTTCCCGGCTGCCACCTTGCGATATACAAAATCACTCATTGTTATTCGCATGATTATACAATGCTGCCTGGTGCCATTATAACCCCTGTAAAGCCCTCGTTTCATTTAGTAGAAGTAAAAGGCGGGTTTAGCGGAACTAAAACGCCTGTTTACTACTAGTAAGCGTTCAGCTTGCTGGTGGCGTTGTCTCGGTAGAATATGAATTAGGGAAATGTATATTGCGTGTTTATGTTGTTATGGTACGATGGTATGTCATAATCGCATTAATTGCACGTTTACTCTCTTTTTCTGAGAAAAAACATCTAAATCTGAAATAATTGTCGTACCTTTGCTCATGGCTTCAAAGTAAAAATAAATACAACCATGAAAAAAATTATCTTGATTACAGGAGGTGCACGTTCTGGGAAAAGCAGTTATGCAGAACAACTGGCACTACGTTTATCACCAAACCCTGTCTATTTGGCAACTGCAAGAGTGTGGGACGACGAATTTCGTCAGCGTGTAAAGAAACACCAGGAACAAAGAGGTCCTGAATGGACTAACATCGAAGAAGATAAAATTCTAAGTAATCACCAATTAGCAGGTCGTGTAATACTCATCGACTGCATCACCATGTGGTGCAACAATTTCTTCTTTGACATGAGCAATAAGGTGGATGCCACTCTCGAAGCCATGAAAAAGGAGTTCATGAAATTCACCAGTCAGGATGCTACCTTTATCTTTGTCACCAACGAGATAGGCATGGGTGGAACCTCGGTAAATGACATCCAACGTCACTTCACCGACCTGCATGGATGGTTCAATCAATTTGTATCATCTCAAGCTGATGAAGTGACATTCATGGTAAGCGGAATACCAGTGAAAATCAAATAGTTGATAATGATATCATTTAACATACAACAACCTGATTCAGGCATAAAAAACGCTCTTGTTGACAAGATTAACAACCTTACCAAACCCAAAGGCTCGTTAGGTACCTTAGAAGAACTTGCCCTGCAAATAGGGTTGATTCAGCAAACACTAAGTCCACAGCTATGTCATCCGCAGAATATCATTTTCTGCGCCGATCATGGCATCGCCGACGAAGGAGTAAGTGTGTCGCCCAAGGAAGTGACTTGGCAGCAAACCATCCACTTCACCCACGGTGGCGGAGGGGTGAATTTCCTGACACACCAACACGGTTTCGGGTTGAAGATTGTAGATGCCGGAGTGGATTTCGACCTGCCCTATGAACGAGGCATCATCAATATGAAAGTGCGCAAGGGCACCCGAAATTTCCTACACGAAGCAGCCATGACGGAAGAAGAGATGAACCTCTGTTTAGAACGTGGAGCCGAAATGGTGAAACGTTGCGAGGCAGAAGGAAGTAATATCTTGAGCTTTGGCGAGATGGGCATTGGCAATACCTCGCCCTCCTCCATCTGGATGCACCTGTTCGCGCATATCCCGCTGGAACAGTGCGTAGGAGCCGGAAGCGGTCTTAACACACAGGGGATAAACCGTAAGTTGCAGATTCTTCAACAAGCAACAGACAATTACAACGGAAGCAAATCCCCCAAAGAAATCATAAGCTATTTCGGAGGATACGAGATGGTGATGGCCATCGGAGCCATGTTGCAAGCAGCCCAAGACCACCTTATTATATTGGTTGATGGCTTCATCATGACGGCTTGTATGCTGGCAGCAATGCAACTCCACCCTGCGGTAAAGCATTATGCCATTTTCGGGCATTGCGGCGACGAGTCGGGCCATAAGCTTCTGCTCGATGCTATGGGTGCCAAGCCACTTTTGAACCTGGGGTTGCGACTGGGTGAAGGAACGGGTGCCATTTGCGCCTACCCTATTGTTGATTCTGCCGTGAGAATGATCAACGAGATGGAGAGCTTCCAGAAAGCCTCTATCACGAAATATTTTTAGTAACATGGACAGAATCCTGGCAACATTGATGTTTTTCACCCGTTTGCCTTTCTGGCGCATCAAGCAGGTGGACGCCGAGCACTTCAAGCATGTGGTACCTTTCTGGCCATTGGCAGGGTGGCTCACAGGTGGCATCATGGTGGGCGTGCTTTGGTTGTCGGCACAGATATTGCCACTAAGTACGGCTTGGCTCATTGCCATCGTAGCCAGATTGCTGGTCACCGGTTGCCTGCACGAAGACGGGTTGGCTGATTTCTTCGACGGCATGGGTGGTGGAGTAACGCGCGAGCGTGTGCTCACCATCATGAAAGATTCTCATATTGGCACCTACGGCGTGATAGGACTCATCATCTATTTCCTTCTGCTCATCCAAATGAGTGCCTTTCCGTTGACATTATTATGTCCCATCGTGTTCGTTGGCGATGTGTGGAGCAAATTCGTATCATCTCACATAATCAATATTTTACCTTATGCGCGCAAGGAAGAAGATGCCAAGAACAAAACCGTTTATCAACGCATGAGCGCTATTGAGGCATTTATTGGAGCCTTGTTGGGAACCATCCCGGCTGTTGTCTTTCTACCCCAAACATACTGGCCTGCATTATTGGCACCAGTGGCGGTTTTCATCCTGCTCGTATGGTTAATGAAACAACGCATTCAAGGCTACACTGGTGATTGTTGCGGAGCCCTGTTCCTCATCTGCGAGCTATCTTACCTTCTCACTTGCCTTGTCATTCATCATTATTAATTCTCAATTAACATGAAAGTAACCCTCATCCGCCATACCTCCGTCGATGTGCCACAAGGCACCTGTTACGGACATACAGATGTGCCTGTAAAGGACACATTTCCAGAAGAAGCCGCATTAGTCAAGGCCAACCTTGAAGCCTACACACCTTTCGACAAGGTCTATTGCAGTCCGCTCACCAGAGCCGTCAAACTTGCCACCTATTGTGGCTATCCCGATGCCCAACGAGACGAACGCCTGAAGGAGATAAACATGGGCGATTGGGAGATGCAACGTTATGATGAGATTACCGGCTCCTACGTTCAGGAATGGTTCAACAACTACCTGCACTTGCCTACTCCCAACGGTGAGTCATTCGAGATCTTGCTTCATCGTGTCAGTCAGTTTCTCGATGAATTGCGCCAACAACCCTACCAAAACGTAGCCATTTTTGCACATGGAGGCATTCTCATCAGTGCCCAGGTCTATGCTGGCAACGTCAGTTTCGATAATGCTTTCAGTGCCCTCGTACCCTACGGAGGCATTGCGCAGATAGAACTGACATAGCACTGTGGTTTAAGCTATTACTCAAAAATTAAAGTAGCGCTTGGCATTGTAATAACAGATGTCTTCAATCATCTGGGCAATGCGTGGCATCTCTTCTGCGGGCAACTCGCCATTCTCCACATCTCGCCCCACGAGGTTGCACAATATCCTGCGGAAATACTCGTGGCGAGGATAAGAGAGAAAAGAACGGCTATCAGTAAGCATGCCCACAAAACGACTGAGCAAGCCTTGCAGGGAGAGCATATTGAGTTGGTTTTCTATGCCGTCTTTCTGGTCGAGGAACCACCACCCACTGCCCCACTGCATCTTTCCTGGCACACTGCCATCCTGGAAATTGCCTATCATGGTGGCCACCATAGCATTGGCATTGGGGTTGAGGTTATAGATAATGGTCTTAGGCAAGCATCCCTCACTATTGAGGTGGTCGAAGAACTGTGCCATGCTCTTGGCGGTAGTGAACTCGCCTATAGAGTCATAGCCTGCATCAGGGCCCAACAGTTCAAACATCTTGGAATTGTTGTTGCGTTGCGGACCGTAATGGAACTGTTGCACCCACTGGGTATCGGCATCGAGCTCGGCAAAAAAGGTGAGCAAGCCCGACTTGAACTTCTGTTTTTCTGCCTCAGTAGCTTCATCACCTGCCATGACCTTGACGAAAATGGCCTGCATCTCGTCTTCTGTCACTGGCTCGGCATAGAAGCAGTCGATGCCATGATCGGACAACTTGCAGCCATGCTGGGCAAAATAGAGATGACGCAGGTAAAGGGCCTCAAGCAAATCGCTGTAGTTATAGATATCTACACCACTGACCTCAGATAATTGCTCGATATAGGCACGATAGGTCTTGGGATTATCAATGGCCATTGCCTTGTCTGGACGCCACGTTGGCAGCACTTTGATTTCGAAACCACTATCCTTGATTTGCTCGTGATACTGCAAGGAATCAACAGGGTCGTCGGTAGTGCATACCACCTCAACATGATAGCGCCTCATGAGACTACGAGCAGAAAATTCGGGTTGTTGCAACTTCTCATTACATTCATCGTAGATTTCCTTCGCCGTATCAGGATTAAGCAACTTCTGAATACCAAAGGCCGTACGAAGCTCCAAATGCGTCCAATGATAGAGCGGATTGCGGAAA
>JAGCCV010000083.1 GCA_017651505.1 Bacteroidaceae bacterium
CTCCCTGGACTTTCAGCCCTGATGGCAAGTATATCTTGTTCTCAGCTACCATACAAGACCCTGCATCGAGCGCCATGTTCCCTCGCGCTCAGATGACTGAGTTATATCAGGTGCCATCTGCCGGGGGCAGAACCACACAGGTATTGGGCACACCTGCCGAGATGGTGAATTTCAGCAAGGATGGCAGCATGTTCCTCTACCAAGACCAGAAAGGCTTTGAGGATCAATGGCGCAAGCACCAGATATCATCTGTGTCAAGAGACATCTGGCAATATGATGTAAAGACGGGAAAGCACACTAACCTTACTGCCCGTGCCGGTGAGGATCGTAACCCTATCATCGCTCCTGATGGCAAAACGGTTTATTTCCTGAGCGAACGAGACAGAGGGTCGTTCAATGTATATTCGTTTACGTTGGGCAATGCACAGAATGCCAAGCAGGTGACATCATTCAAGGATCACCCGGTGCGTTTCTTATCTGTTGCCAACAACAATACGCTTTGCTTTACCTACGATGGTGAGATATACACCCAAGCTGCCAACGGCAATGCCAAGAAAGTGGCTATCACGCTGACACGCGATGACGAGAACCTGCCTGCCGACCTGAAGTTCAGCAATGGTGCTCGGTCAGCTTCTGTATCTCCCGATGGCAAGGAAATCGCATTTGCTGTGAGGGGTGAAATCTTTGTGACTTCGGTGGAATACAACACTACCAAGCAGATTACGCATACTGCAGCCAATGAGATGAGTCCCGTATTTGGAAGCGACAATCGCACATTGGTATATGTCAGCGAGCGCGATGGGCACTGGAACCTGTATGAGGCTAAGATTGCCCGCAAGGAAGATCCCAACTTCGCCAACGCTACTGTGATTGACGAAAAGGCCCTGTTCTCTGGCAACGACGGTATAGAACGCACCTATCCCACCTTCTCTCCTGACGGCAAGGAACTGGCATTTATCGAGAACCGCAGACAGTTGAAAGTGATGAACCTGGAAAGCAAGAAGGTGCGTACCGTTACCGATGGTTCGAAATGGCCGGAGACTTCTGGCGGATTCAGCTACGACTGGTCGCCTGACGGCAAATGGTTTGCCATTGAGTTTATCGGCAACAAACGTGACCCATACGCAGACATAGGCTTAGTAAGTGCTAATGGTGGCACCATTACCAACCTCACCAACAGTGGCTATATAGATGGCAGTCCTATGTGGGTGATGGATGGCAATGCTATCCTTTTCCAAAGCAACCGTTATGGCATGCGTAGCCATGCTTCCTGGGGTTCGCAAGACGATGCCTTGATGGTGTTCGTTAACCAAGATGCCTATGACAAGTATCGCCTCAGCAAGGAAGACTATGAGTTGCAGAAGGAGTTAGAGAAAGAGCAGAAAAAAGCAGAAGGCAAAGACGAGTCAAAAGATAAGAAAGAAGGCGACAAGAAAGATGAGAAGAAGGATGAGGTAAAGCCTATTAATGTAGAACTTGACGGCATTGAAGACCGTATCGTGCGTGTCACTCCTAATTCTTCGAGCATGAGCGGCATGATGATTGACAAAGATGCCGAGAACCTGTATTACTTCGCATCGTTTGAAGGTGGGTACGACCTTTGGAAGATGGACTTGCGCAAACATGAGACCAAACTGGTGAGCAAGGGTGCTGGTCCTGGTTCCATGATGACGGACAAGGACGGCAAGAGCATTTTTATCTTAGGTGGCCGCATGCAGAAGCTCGATCCCAAGGGTGACAAGCTGACGCCTATCACCTTCAACGCTGAGATGAAACTTGACCTGGCTGCTGAACGTGAGTATATGTTTAACCGTGTTTATCAGCAAGTAAAGGTTAGACTCTTTGACCCCAAAATCGCTTTTGCTGATTGGGAGAAGATGACCACCGTCTATCGTAAGTTCTTGCCTCATATCAGCAACAACTACGACTTCCAGGAGTTGCTGAGCGAGTGGCTGGGCGAACTGAACGTCTCTCATAGTGGTGGACGCTACTCACCTAACCTGAATGGCGACCAAACGGCTACACTCGGCTTGCTGTATGACTGGACCTTCACGGGCAAGGGTCTGAAAGTGGACGAGGTGGTAGAAAACGGTCCTTTCGATCATGCCAACACAAAGGTCAAGGCAGGCACCATAGTTGAGAAGATTGACGGCATCGTAATTGATGAAAACACCAACTATAATAACCTGCTCAACGGGAAAGCACGCAAGAAGACATTGGTATCTCTCTATAACCCACAGAGCAAAGAGCGCTGGGACGAGGTAGTGCTTCCTATCCAACAGTCTGCCCTCACTGCCCTGCTCTACAAGCGTTGGGTAAAACAACGTGCTGCTGACGTAGAGAAGTGGTCGAACGGACGACTGGGCTATGTACACATCGAATCAATGAATGATGGAAGCTACCGCACCATCTATTCAGATATCCTTGGCAAGTACAACCAGAAAGAAGGCATCGTCATCGACACACGTTTCAACGGAGGTGGTCGATTGCACGAAGACATCCAGATATTGTTCAGTGGCAGCAAATACCTGACACAAGTAATTCGGGGTGAAGAAGCTTGTGACATGCCAAGCCGCCGTTGGAACAAACCGAGCATCATGCTCCAGTGCGAGGCCAACTACAGCAATGCACATGGTACTCCGTGGGTTTATAAGCATGAGAACATCGGCAAACTGGTAGGTATGCCTGTACCAGGCACCATGAGCAGTGTAATGTGGGAAACACTGCAAGATCCCACTTTGGTGTTTGGTGTACCAGTCATCGGCTACCGCACCGAAGAGGGCACTTGGCTGGAGAATACTCAGCTGGAGCCAGATATACTGGTAGCCAATGCTCCCGACACCATTGTCAAGGGAATGGATACCCAGCTAAAAGCAGCTGTTGACGAGCTTTTGAAAGAGATTGACAGCAAGAAATAAAAAAACATCTCCTCCGCATCAGCGGGGGAGATTCTATTAAAACTAAGAGGGTTACCTTCGTAACCCTCTTTCTTTACGCTTTTCACAAAGAATAAAGACCTCAATATTTACCTAGTCTGTCATACACTTTTCATTTGCAAATATAGGGTAATAAATACACATTTACAACAATAAGTGCTTAAATTCTTGACGTTTTAACTATTTTTAATGTACATAATACACTCATTTAGCCAGTAGGAGGTAGTAATTTTTCTTACCTCTTTGCACTAACAAGTATTTGCCGTTCAGCAAGTCACGTTCAGTTACCAACTGATCAAAAGCAGTAAGTTTCTCCTTGTTCATCGAAACGCCACCACCCTGCACTAACTTGCGCATTTCTCCTTTTGAAGCAAATACCTGGGTGTGTTCAGCAAACAAATCCACTGCCTTAACGCCTTCAGCAAACAAGCCTCGCTCAACCTCAAACTGAGGTACACCCTCGAACACGGCCAACAGTGTATCTTCATCCAACTTCATCAATGCATCGTGGGTATTATTGCCAAACAAGATGCCTGAAGCCTCCACAGCCGCATTGTAATCTTCCTCAGAATGTACCATGATGGTTACCTCCTTAGCAAGACGCTTCTGCAACACGCGCAAACCAGGGTCTTGCTGGTGCTCAGCCACCAAAGCAGCAATGGTTTCCTTCTCCAAGCTGGTGAATATTTTAATATACTTCTCTGCATCCTCATCACTCACGTTCAGCCAGAACTGATAGAACTTATAAGGAGTAGTACGTTTGGGGTCTAACCAAATGTTACCACTTTCTGTCTTGCCAAACTTCTTGCCATCGGCTTTGGTAATCAGTGGACAAGTTAAGGCAAAAGCCTCATTTTCGATACCTAAAGTACGACGAATCAGCTCTGTACCCGTAGTGATATTGCCCCACTGGTCATTACCACCCAACTGCAACTTACAATGTTTGGTCTGATACAGGTGGAGGAAGTCATAGCCCTGCAACAGCTGGTAGGTAAACTC
>JAGCCV010000084.1 GCA_017651505.1 Bacteroidaceae bacterium
ACGATGGCATTTGCGAGGTCCAGGGCATACGTCGGTGTGCCACACTGGTCGAACACCACCTTCAGCTGCGGCTTGGTAGATGTGAGGTTCAGCATCGTCTTCACGAAGTTCTTGCCAAACTCAGAGTACAGCCATGCCGTACGGATGATCACATTCTGACAGTCCACACGCATTATTGCCTGCTCGCCATGCAGCTTCGTTACCCCATACACGCCAGTAGGTGTCCCCTGCTGCTCCTCCGTGCACGGTTTGTTGTATGGCTCACCCCCGAACACATAGTCCGTCGAGATGTGCACCAGCAATCCCCCCACTTCACGCATTGCTATAGCTAAGTTCTCTACTGCCTTGGCATTCAACTGTTCAGCCAAGTCATAATTTTCCTCCGCTTTGTCCACATTTGTATAGGCGGCACAGTTCACTATCACCTTCACCTCCTGTTCGTTGACCAGTTGTCTCACCGCCTCCAAGTCAGTGATGTCCAGCTTCTGTGTACCCATATTCACACCGTCCCCCGCCAAGGTTCTCAGCATGTTGATGGACTCGGCAGAGGCATCCGCCACATCCGTAAAGATGAATTTGTCCGGACTTCCTTTCGCCACCCTGCGCAACTCATTGCCGAGTTGTCCGTTAGCACCTGTAACAAGTATATTCATATCAAAAGATTCTCTCCATCATTTGCCATTTCTCATCACTCCTGGCATCCATACATGTGCATGCGCTTCCACATACTTGGCTATCGTTGGTGCAGCACATACAGTGCATAGCACAGTACGACCACAAAGCAAACCATCGGTACCAGGAAGGAAAGGTTGATGCCCGCAGCATCGCTGAGCAAGCCCTGCAGAGGCGTCAGCAGTGCACCACCCAAGATGGCCATGATCAGGCCACTGGCACCAATCTTGGCATCACCGGCAAAGCCACCCTTCTCGGGATTCTCCACATCGCCCAGTGCCAGACCGTAGATGGTGGGGAACATCAGGCTCATGAACACACTCGCCAGTACCAGCGCCACCACAGCTGTCCACCCGATTGTCAGTACCACGACCAGTGCGCAGACGGCACTCAGCAAGGCACCCACCGCCAACAGTCGTTGTGGTGCGAAATACTTCATCAGCCAGGTATAGCCAAAGCGTGAGAGGCAGAACCCAATAATGGCAGCCAGATAGACATTAGCCGCCTCAGCCTCCACCACACCCAGTTCCTTCATCGCCAGACGGATGGCAAAGCTCCAGGTACCCGTTTGGGCACCCATATAGAAGAACTGTGCCACCACACCCCACATATATCGTTTGTTTTGTGACAGTCTGCCGAATGTAGCCCCCAAGGAAAGCTCATCCTCTGAGCCGAGAGCCGGTCTAAGGGCAGGCATATGAGCGAATAGCATCACTGCCATGATGCCCAGCAACACACCACCCAGTGCTGCGTAAGTACCACTGATTGAATAGAGTGATATATCTTGCAGGATGAAATATTTACTGATCAGAATACCCATGATACAGCCAATAGGGTTGAACGCCTGAGCGATATTCAGTCGCCTGGTAGCGGTTGCAAGACTACCCATCGACAATATATAAGGATTGGATGTGGTCTCCAGCACGGAACAACCAGTGGCCATCACATAGATGGCAAACAGATAGAAGGCATAGCTGGCCGCCCAGGCAGCAGGCAGGAACAGAATGGCTCCCGTAGCATAGAGAATCAGTCCTAATATCACACCACTCTTGTAGCTGTGCTTGCGGATAAACAAGGCTGCAGGCAGTGCGATACAGAAATAAGCCCCATAGAACGCCATCTGTATGAAGGTCGTCTGTGTATCGCTCATCTGCATCACCTTACGGAATGCAGCCAGCAACGTATCCGTCATGTTTGCTGCCACGCCCCACAACGCAAATAACGTCGTAATGAGGATGAACGGCAACAAGTATTTCTTCTCGATTACTCTTTCCATGTTAGTCTTGCAAAGACGCTTTGTACCACTCAAACAGTTTCTGAACACCATCCTCTATTTCCACCTTGTGTGTCCAACCTAATGAGTGCAGCTTGCTCACATCAATCAGCTTGCGCATGGTACCGTCAGGCTTGCTGGCATCAAACTCCACCGTGCCCTCAAAGCCCACAGCCTTCACCACCAGCTCCGACAGTTCACGGATGGTCAGTTCCTTGCCCGTGCCCACATTGATATGGCAGTTGCGTATCTCACCTAAGCTGGGGATATAGCCACCACGGCCCGTGCTGTGGTTACGGTCAACAGCACCATCGGTGCTGGCGCCGTAATGTACAGAAGAATAATTCTCGATGCCGATGATATCACTGAAGTTCACATTCAAGAGCACGTGAACGCTGGCATCCGCCATGTCCTCGCTCCACAGAAACTCGCGCAACGGTGTTCCGGTACCCCAAAGGGTCACCTTATTGTCTTCTATGCCGTACTTGGCCAAAACGTCTAAGACTTTTTGGCGGTTTGAGGTGTTTAAACTTGAACCCCTTAAACCCCTTAAACCCCTTGAACCATTAAACTCTTGAACCACCCCCTCGCCGGTGACACCCTCGACCGGACGCTTGTTCAGGTCGATGGCAATCTTGTCCCACGCCCCGTCATGTATCAGCTTCGCCAGATACACCTTGCGCATCATGGCAGGCATCACGTGACTGTTCTCTAAGTGGAAGTTATCATTGGGGCCATACAGGTTCGTAGGCATCACAGCGATGTAGTTGGTGCCGTACTGCAGGTTGTAGCTCTCGCACATCTTCAGACCCGCAATCTTGGCAATGGCATACTCCTCGTTGGTATATTCTAATGGCGATGTCAGCAGACAATCCTCCTTCATCGGTTGCGGAGCATTCTTGGGATAGATACACGTACTGCCTAAGAACAACAGCTTTTGTACACCATGCGCATACGCCTCACTGATGACGTTGCACTGAATCTTCATGTTCATCATGATAAAGTCAGCACGATACAGCATGTTCGCCATGATACCACCCACAAAAGCAGCCGCCAGTACCACAGCGTCTGGTTTTTCCTCATCAAAGAACTTCTTGACAGCATACTGGTCCGTCAAGTCCAGCTCCTTATGGCTCCGCCCAACAAGGTTGGTGTACCCTCTCTGCAGCAGGTTATTCCAAATAGCAGAGCCCACCAGTCCGTGGTGCCCTGCCACGTATATCTTACTTTCTTTACTTAACATAAAAGTTTAAGTTGTTTAAGTTGTTTAAGGGTTTAAGTCGCAAAAGCGGTAGTTTAAGATGTTTAAGTTATTTAAGGGTTTTAAGTGATTCGAGCTAGTCCTCTTGAACTTTTGAGCCATTAAACTCTTTAAACTTAGCACCCGTCAAGTCGCTCGCTTTGATTTCTTTAATGAAATTCATAATGCCTGCTGAAAGCTTACGGCATTCTGAATATAACTCGTCAAACTCCTCAGGAGTCAAGTAGCCAACATCGTTAGCTCTAATGAGCTGAGAGCGGACTTCACCACAAGAGCCTTTTGCTATGTATAAAAAGTTCAAGAATTCTTTATTGCCGGTTCTTTCGAACCCTTCTGCAATATTATCCATGATAGAACCAGTAGCAGCTCTAATCTGCTGAACAAAGCGATAATCGGACTTGAACCCTTCTCTATTAGTAACAGGATAAATCTTCTTTGAAAGCTCACGTGCTTTCTGGAAGATTACCAGTTCTTCAAAGTCCTTCACTGCTGCCATCTTAAACCCTTAAACCCTTAACCCCTTAAACTCTTAAACTCTTAAACTCTTAAACTCTTAAACCCCTTAAACTCTGAAGTTTATTTAACGATTCCTTTTTCGAGGTACTCAGCGAGGTTAGTGCGCACTTTGGCAGCAGCTCCTTCTGCAGCCACGTTGGCAATATCATGCTCAACCATCAGCTTCACCAGTTCCTCGAAGGTCGTCTTATTCGGGTTCCAGCCCAACTTAGCCTTTGCCTTCGTAGGATCACCCCACAGGTTCACCACATCCGTAGGACGATAGAAGTCCTCGCTAACAGCGACGACAGTCTTACCAATCAGGTTCTCCGGACCTTTAACTACAATTCCCTTCTCATTGATACCTTCACCCTCGAACTTCAATTCTATGCCGGCATGTTTGAACGCAAGTTCAGTGAACTCACGCACAGAGTGCTGCACACCCGTAGCAATCACAAAGTCCTCAGGTTTGTCCTGCTGCAGGATGATCCACATACACTCCACATAGTCCTTGGCATAGCCCCAGTCACGCAGACTGTCCATATTACCCAAATACAGGCAATCCTGCAAGCCCTGACTGATGCGGGCAGCTGCCAGTGTAATCTTGCGCGTAACGAAGGTCTCACCACGGCGTTCACTCTCATGGTTGAAGAGAATACCCGAGCAACAGAACATATGATAAGCCTCACGGTACTCCTTCACAATCCAGAAGCCATACAGCTTAGCCACGGCATACGGACTATAAGGGTGGAACGGTGTGTTCTCATTCTGAGGCACCTCCTCCACCTTGCCATACAGCTCAGAGGTAGATGCCTGATAGATGCGGCAGGTATTCTCCAGACCACTGGCACGAACAGCCTCCAGCACACGCAGCACACCCACGGCATCCACATCCGCCGTGAACTCAGGCGAGTCGAAGCTCACCTGCACATGACTCTGTGCTGCCAGGTTGTATATTTCATCAGGACGCACCACCGACACCACCTTCACGATAGACATCGAGTCGCCCAGGTCTGCATAGTGCAGATGGAAGTGAGGTCTTCCCTCCAGGTGAGCGATACGCTCACGGTAATCTACTGAGCTACGACGGATAATACCATGTACCTCATATCCTTTCTCCAAGAGGAACTCCGACAGGAAGGAACCATCCTGTCCCGTTACCCCCGTAATCAAAGCTACTTTACTCATATATCATGATGGATATCAGTTCTTATAGAAATCAAAGTACCATTCTGCGAACTTACGCAGGCCTTCTCTTAAGGTAATCTTCGGTGTAAAGCCAAAATCTCTTTCCAGAGCCGTACTATCCGCGTAAGTGACAGGCACATCACCTGGCTGCATAGGCACCAGCTGCTTGTGAGCATCAAAGTCATAGTCGGTAGGCAACACACCAGCCCTCACCAACTCCTCTTGCAGGATGTTCACAAAGTCCAACAAGTTCTCGGGCTGACCACCACCGATGTTATACACCTTATAAGGAGGTATGGGCAAGCCATCCTCTCCAGTCTCCTTAGCGGGTGCTTTCGCCATCACCCTCACGATACCCTCCACGATGTCATCGACGTAGGTAAAGTCCCTGCGGCAATTGCCATAGTTGAAGATTTGAATGGTGTCGCCCTTCAACAGCTTGTTGGTAAAGCCAAAGTACGCCATGTCAGGACGCCCGGCAGGACCATAGACGGTGAAGAAACGCAGCCCCGTGCTGGGAATGTTGTACAGCTTGCTGTAGCAGTGAGCCATCAGCTCGTTGCTCTTCTTGGTGGCAGCATACAGGCTCACGGGGTTATCCACCCTGTCATCGGTGCTGAAAGGCACCTTCTTATTACCACCATAAACACTACTGCTCGAGGCATACACAAGATGCTCCACACCCCGATAGTTGCCATTTGCCAGTTGTCCATTATCAATTCCGTCACGAGAGTGCCTGCATGCCTCCAGGATATTGTAGAAGCCAATGATGTTGCTCTCGATATAGACATCAGGGTTGTCGATGCTATAGCGCACACCAGCCTGAGCCGCCAGGTTCACCACGATGTTGAATTTATATTGGGCAAATAGTTGGTCCACCAGTGCCTTGTCCGCGATGGAACCCTTCACGAAGACATAGTCAATCCCCTCAGGCTTCGCCTTTTCAATCACACCCAGACGGTAATCCTTCAGAGAAGGGTCATAATAATTATTAAGGTTGTCAAGCCCCACAATCGTGGCATGCTGGCACTCCTTGAACAGTCGCAACACCAAGTTGGCACCAATAAAACCAGCCGATCCAGTAACCAGTATAGTTGTTCCTTCAAAAGATATATTCATTTCTAACTCAATTATGCTTCGCATCAATTCTGTCACGACTCGGCATTGACTATTGTCTTCCTCCTTCGCACCTTGGCCATAAATGCAAGCATTATGGCTCTCGGTTTGTCGTCGGTTGTTTCAAGCAAGCTTGACTCTGCCCTCGCTGCTCCAGAAAGTCTCCATTATCCATTATCCATTCTCCATTGGCTTGCTCTCCTAATCTAGGGGAGCTGTCCGAAGGACTGAGGGGTTCATTCTCCATTATCCATTATCCATTATTATTGGAAAACTGCTCCTTGAACTTCCCCCAATACTCCTTGCCCAGCACAATGCCACAACCCAGCACAATGCCCAAGAACGTCCAAACAATCAACGTCCTTGCACGGCTGTTAGAAGGTTGAGTAGGCACCGCCACAGGCTGTATGATAGTAAACACAGGCGTATCCATCTTCACCTGCATCTTCGCCTGTTCCAACTGCTTGGCAATATCAGTAAAGATAGAGTTTGAGAGATTATATTTCGCCTGGATGCGGTCACGCCCTATACGCGCACGAGTAGTCGTCACATCCTGCGAGCGGTCCGTCACACTCGCCAATTGCTCCTGGTACAGCTCCGTTTCCTTCTTCACCTCATCATAGCGAGCTTGGATATACTCCAAGTCACTCCGCGACTTCTCCACACGGAAGCGAGTCACCTCCTCCTGCAACAACTGCTGCGCCTTCAGCGCCAGCTCAGCTGTCATAATAGGTTCAGGTCCATTCACTTCCAGTGTCAGGTAACCATCCTTCTTATCCACAGCCAGCGACACCGCATTACCCACAGCCTTCAGCACCTTCTCCTCATCTTCACCAATCACCAAAGGCTTCATGCCACCATCGTCAGCACCGTCTGTAGGCATCACCAATGGCTCTTTCTCCCCACGGATGGCACCCATGATAACACCCGGCAGCCCCACCGTATATTTGAGGATGCCATCCATCACAGAAGGCTTGGCAATCTCCGTATAATAGGTCAGCATACTCACGGCAGAATCCGCCTCAGCATAGTGCAGCGGCTCATTGATCAGCTCCCTGCGGAACGGTACACTGCTCACAATCTGCGGATAGACGACAGGAGCCAGCTCACCGCCGGTAGCACCGGAGCTCAAGTTAATACCCGCTAATGATGCCAGACTGCTCAGTGATGACGAACCGCCCCCACTGCTCACCTGCGGCACCATGACAGTAGTCACGCTGTAGGTACGCTTCATGGTCAGTGCAGCCACCAGCCCCAACACAACAAATACACCCGTGCAGATGATGATGGTCTTGCGACCCTCCCACAGCGACTTCAGCAGCGCAATGATATCAATGCCCTCCTCTTCCTCAGGCGGCATATTATACATATTATAATTATTATCCGTTTGCTCCATATTTCCTTTACAGTTTGCTTGCCAGAATAATGATAGATGCCAGCGAAGTAACCACCGACACTGTCCTTGTCAGGAACTCCTGCACGTCAAACTTCTGCTTCGGCTGTTCCATCTCACGGTTAAAGTCACGAATCTTCTCCTCGTTCATACGCATGGAGATAACACTTCCCGGCTCTACCGTTGGATAGATACGAATGCCGAACAAGCCTTTCTTCACTGACTCCACCTGTCCACTTGGCATGGTCACAGTCACACTCTTCTTGTCGGCAAAGCGCTGGAAGCCACCCGCATAGTGCTTGATATACCACTTGGCACTCTTGGGTCCCTGGTAGATGACCGCTGTCTGTTCGGGTGTGAACTCATCCGGAGCATACTGTCCGATGCGCGTACCCGTCTCACGGATAAACACCGTGTTCTCCTGACGAGTGATGTTAATCACATCCCCATCCATCAGAATAGGATCCGATGCCAACTTACCCTTGTGGGCCTTTGACTGTTTCAGGTTCACGGCAATATTACCCCTTCCGTTGTAAGTACGGAACAAACGCACAAACGGGTCAGCATCATCCAGCAGGCCACCCGCCAGCTGAATAATATCCCACAGCTGCGTGCGGTTATCATCCAACACATACACACCCGGATACTTCACGCGGCCATTCACCTCTACCGTGCGACCCGTGTGGAAATCAGGCACCATACGCACCACCACATGATCATACGGCTGCAAACGGAAATTACTGCCCACCAAGTTGTAGTTCTTATCCACCTCCAAAGTAATCTTCTCGGTGGTAGGAGTATCCTTCAGCGACACATGCGTACGGAACACCTCTATTCTGTCGTAGGCAGCCCCTACTGAGAAGCCACCCGCCATCTCAATCATATCATGCAAGGTCAGTGACTCGTCGAAAGTAGTACCAAACGGCTGCTTCACCGCACCGCTGATTCTCACCTCACCCACGTTCGAGTACAACGAGTTGTCATACACGTTCAAGCTGTCGCCAGGCTGCAGCAAAGTCCCCCCGTCGGCATCCAGCGAAACCCGCTTATATTGCACCTTCGTATTGTCAGCTATATCTCTGCGAACCAGATAAGCCACGGGGAACGTGCTCGGTCTTACACCACCAGCTAATTCAATCGCCTGACTCACCGTCATGCGGTCGTTCACACGGAATGCACGGGTAAACGGCTGGCGCACCTCACCACTCACCGTAATGTTCGCCACGTCAGCAAAGTCCGACTGTTGCAGCACACGCACGTTGTCACGAGGTTGCAGCTTGAAGTCAGGATTGCCGTTCACGCCCGGGAAAGGCACCGACAGCACCGTTATCGTTGAGTCAGGAGCCATGCGTTCCACAAACACATAATCAGTCTTAGTGGTAATCCTCGGCTTCGCCTTCTCAATCAGTCCCTTCAGAGAACTGTTCTGCTGTGCGTCATAGTTACCCTCGTAATACACATCACCCCTGATGCCCACATAGTTCTGTATCGGTCTGTCCGTACGGTAGATATGCACAATATCACCGTTATGCAGATCCGCTATCTTGGTACCACGCATCACATCACCCAAGTTAAACTCCAGGTACTTACGCTCACCATTCTCGAAGCGCTCCACCTGCACATTCTCCATGAAAGCGTTGAACAGCAAGCCACCGGCATATTCCACCAGTTCCTTCACGCCTTCGCCTTCAATCATCTCATAACGCATGGGGCGGTTCACGGCCCCCTCTATCGTCACCACCTTCTGAGCCACCGGCACAAACAGCACGTCACCGTTCTGCAACTCATAGTTAAATGCAGGGTTCGATCTCGTCATATAAGCATACAAGTCCAGACGGCTGTTCTTGCCTCCACGGCTCAGCTGTACATTACGCACAGAACCGATGGCAGAAGGACCACCAGCAGCCGCCAAGGCATTAAATGCCGAGTTCAGGGCAGACAAGGTAAAGCCACCCTGCACCCCCACTTCGCCATAGATGCTCACCATCACCGTACGAGCCGTTGTGATAGTCACCGCAATCTGATCTTCACGGAACGAGTAGTGGGAAGCCAGACGCGTACGAATGGCAGCACGAGCCTGTGCCATCGTCAATCCCTTCAGGAATATCTTCGAGGCACCCGCAGGCTGTATAGAGCCATCAGCATCGATGCGCTGGTGAATCTCCGTCTGAGAAGAGCCGAAGATAGAGATATGCACCTCGTCACCCTCACCCAGCACATACGTATCAGGAGCCTGCGCACCATCCGTAGTACGGAACACATCCATCGACGTACCCGTAAAGAGCGAATGGCCATAGATATCATCGCCAGCAGTAGGCGAAACTTCATTTACCACAAGAGCATCCTCGAGCGCAGCCTCAGCAGCCGCCTCACCCGTGGTAGTCTGAGGTGTATCCTCGGCAGTGGTCACCACATTCACGCCACCCGTAGCTGCAGCCGCAGGATTTGTCTGTGCAGCCGCCTTCTCAGCCTGCATCTGGTTCAGGATTTCCATCACCCTACCCTCATAGTTAGGATACTCCGACGGAGGGATGTTATCCACATCTATACCGTTCTCTATCAGACGAGCACGCACCTCCGGCAATGTCAGTCCACGTCTCTGCAGCTCATCCTGAGCCATTGACATTATGGTAGCCCGCGACTGTGCCATCATCACCATTGGCAACACCAATGTCAGCACCATCGCCCCCACCAACATCATCCATTTTTTCTTCATATTTTTATCTTTCACTTATTAATTCAACATTCAACCTGCAAAATTAGTAATTATTTTTTAATTCATCATTCTCAATTCTCCATTTTCAATTTTCAATTCTCACTTTCTGGAGCAGCGAGGGCAGAGTCAAGCTTGCTTGAAACAACCGACGACAAACCGAGAGCCATAATGCTTGCATTTATGGCCAAGGTGCGAAGTAGGAAGACAATAGTCAATGCCGAGTCGCGACAGAATTGTTACAAAGTAAAATTCTCAATTCTCAATTAATCCTTAACCATGAACCATTTGCAATTCCATCCAAACAAGAATGGAAATTGCAAATATAATCCCACCGCCTCTTAATACAATAGTCGAGTGGCTACTTCTCTCGTTCGGTTTATCAATGATATTGCACTTATCCGCAATGCGAAAATAAACCAACTCTGCAATGACCAGAATCACTGCTATCAGTCCGTATGTAATCCACATATTCATAGTTTTATTTCTTTATGTAATATCCACCCGTCTTCTTACTACCACGACGCTCTATAATAATCAATTCTAATAGTATATTTAGTACTACCTTCTGCTCAAACCTGCTTCAATCTCTTCTGTACTCGGAAGCGCATTCTTCAACTCATCGGGTAATTGCGCCACTTCATACTCCGAGATACCCATTGGTCGGTTCATTCCTGATAGTGCATAACGTGCAAGCACAGCATTCTTCTCTTTGCAAATCAGCAGTCCAATAGCAGGTTTCTCCACTTTGGTATTCAGCAAATCATCCACCATTGCCACATACCCAGCCAATTGCCCCAAATCTGGAAAATCAAACTCCGTTATCTTCACCTCTATGACACAATATCGATGCAGTGGAATAATGTAGAAAAGTAAATCAATAAACTTTTCCTTGCCTCCAGCCACCAATCTGTACTCTTTACCCACGTATGAAAATCCACGCCCCAACTCAACAAGAAACTGAGTAATATGGTCTATCAATGCATCCTTCAACTCTGCCTCTAGATATTTCTCTTTTCCTGGCAGGAACGTAAAATCGTACGGGCTCTTTAGCAACTCTTGAGCAAGGTCACTATCTGGAGCTGGCATTGTCAATGCAAAGTTCGTCTGCGCTGCACCCTGACGTTCATAAAGGTCGGTAGACAAGAAGTTCACGAGCACTCCTCTACCCCAGCTATTTTCCAATGATTTGCGAACAAAAAACAGTCCTTTTTGACCGTCTCCTTTCACTTTGTCAATAATCTGAGTATGATGAGACCAAGGAATCTTGAATAACAAATCGAATCCGTCAACATGATGTTGACGATTTGCTAGAATAGATCCGTCAACATCTTGCTGACGATTTTCAAACAAAGGAGAATAAAGCTGATAGAAGTAGCTAGTGTATTTTATTGTAGTTGGAGACAAGCCTCTTTTCAATCCTAGAGCATGCTTCAAATCACGACTTACATTCTCATAAAAATGACTTCCGTAACGATTCTCTAATTTACGTTTCTCAATATCTTCTCCCACCGACCAGTAGAAGCGAAGCATCTCGTCATTAACCTTTATCGAAGCCTTTATCTGACTTGAGCGGTATCGATTAGCAAGTTCCACTATCCACTGTGCATATTCAGCATCTTGTTGCAAGACGTGCGAACCTACAATATTATTATTTATCTCGTTCATATATTTCTATCTAACCCTGAACCATTATTAATTATTAATTCTCAATTCTCAATGATAATGCGTGATGATGTTGTCCGGCTCACTCTCCTTGATGGCACCTTCGATAAACTGCACCAACTGCAGGTGAGGAACGGTATTCATCTCTATGTTCGGAAACTACTCTTCATATTCCTTGTTCACACCGATGAATGCCAGTGCTGCATGCGTATCATCATCCAGCTCCTTGTCCTCCGGACGGAACGCACGCGCCTTAGCCTCTGTACATGATACACACATCCACTTGGTCACCATTGTGAGCCCATTTCCATATCGATGCTCCTGCACCCAGCACCTCATCATCCGGGTGCGCCACTACGATTAAGTATTTCATATTG